>JADGHA010000107.1 GCA_019689695.1 Micromonosporaceae bacterium
GCCGTAGTGGCCCTATCCGAGGTGCTCAAGCCGGGCGAGATAGGGCCGTATGGCGTCCGGGCTCAGATCCGGCCGGCCACCGGGATGCCCCACCGATGCGCTCGCCGCGGCGGTGGCATGCTTCGCCGCGACCACGGGCGGCTGGCCACGCAGGAGAGCGGCGGCCAGGCCGGCGATGAACGCGTCGCCGGCACCCGTGGTATCCACCACGTGGGTGGCCAGCAGCGGCAGGCACACCTGCCCGCCCGGCCACACGAACACGTTGCCCACGTCGGGTACGGCCAGGGCCACCAGCCGCGGACCGTACGCCAGCAGACGTCTGCCGGCCGCGACCGCATCATCCACGCCTGCCAACCGGACGCCGGTGAGCGCGCTGCCTTCCCGCTCGTCGGCGCGGATCACGTCCGCGGTGGCGAGGATGGGTTCCCGCCGCGGGTCGTCGGCGGGAGCGCCGTCGAGTACGACCAGGGCGCCGGCGCGGTCAGCGATGCGCCCGGCGGCCAGCGCCGCCGGCGAAGGCTGCTGGAGCTGGATGAAGACGGCACGTGCAGCGGACAGCGCACCCGCCGCCTGGGTCACGTCGGCTTCGGTGAGCAGCACCGGTCCGGGTATGTCCTCCAGATAGCGCCACTGACCGTCGGGCGTGACGAGATCCACGATCAGTGCGCTTCGGGTCCCGGCCCGGCGCACCACGTGGCCGGTGTCGAGGCCGCTGCTGCGGGCCTGCTCGAGCAGCGAGTCGGCGGTGTCGTCGTCGCCAACCACCCCGCAGAGGCCGGTCGAGATGCCGAGCTGGCTCAGCGCCACGCCCTGGTTGGCGCCCTTGCCGCCCAGCATCTCCCGCCGGGAGCGGACGGGAGTCGTGTCGTGTGGGCCGGGCACCCGGTCGACGGTGAGCACCAGATCCCGGGCGACCTGCCCGACCACGAGCGCCTCCATCTCAACCCCCTCCTGCCGGCAGCGGTACCTTTCGGCTTTCGCTTTCGTTACCCGCAGGTGCTGGCGGCTACGCCGCAGTCGTATTTCGGGGCCCGTGTTCTGCCTGCCGCATTCGAGCGCCCGAGCCGAGGAATATGTCGGAGCCCGGGGGAAACGCGCGGGGGTGGAGAACATCAAGCCGGAACCCAAAGGAGGCGACATGGCCGGCAAGGACCCACGCCAGATGAAGACGGCGGAAGTGGCGAAAATGGCCCGCAAGAAGGGCGTCCAGGACATCGAGCACATGAACAAGAGCCAGATGATCGAGGCGATGAGCCAGCAGTCTGGTGGCAGGCAACAGGCCCGGTCGGGAGGCTCGACCCAGCGGGCCAGCCGGAAGTAGTGCCTGGCAATCGGGCCGTGGCGGATTCGCCAAGGCCCGATCCGTTTGCCTGCCGTCGGCCGCTTATGCGGTACGCAGACAGCCGGGCGGGACTGGTTACGTTACGACCGGTTCCAGCCATGTCGCGATCAATTGAGGCTGACCGGCAACAAATACTCAATCATTTGTACAAGCTGCTGACACAGCTCGTCGTACAACTGGCGGTGCTCCTTCACGTGCGTGTTTCGGTCCACGAGGTAGGTGCCGAGGTCTCTTAGGTGTTGGTCTTGTCTTACCTGGCTCATGCTCGGAAAGTCCTTTTCCGGCCCATCGAAGAGGAGTTCACTGTCCGAGCGGCTCACTCCGACAGCCTCTGCTTCCGCCTTTGCATCCTGAGGCGTTACGGCACCGGCTTCATAGAGGCTGTCAACGATGGGGAACTCGCCGTACGCCTGACCGGTCCTGACACAATCGTCCGGCACGCCTCTGTCGGAGTCTTCGGAAGTGCATCCGGTAACGAGGACCATCGCCACGGTCCGTGCCGTCGCGAGTCGGACCTTTCCTCGACTGTCGCACGTATTTGATGGCACCGCTCCACATGTACTGTCTTCTGTCCGATGGACCGACCTACTTCAGCCACGAGTTACTGATGCCGCCTGACCGGCGTGGTGTGGCGCGGCCCGAGGATAAGTCGTCGCAGGCCTGCGGGAGGTGGCCTGATGGCCCGCCGCCGATCGGGTGCTGCGTGTTGCCCGGCCGGCTACGCGACCTTGCCGAGACCAGCGGACCGAAAGCGAATCCGGGCGGGGACTCAGCGGGACCAGCGTAAACCGCCCCTGACCGGCCGGTCAGGGGCGGTTTACGCACGTGGTGGCGGGTGGAGGATTCGAACCTCCGTAGCTTTCGCGACGGTTTTACAGACCGCTCCCTTTGGCCGCTCGGGCAACCCGCCAAGGGCGTGCCGCCGCGGGATCACGCGACAGCGAACGCAAGGATAGCCGGAGCGCCCCGTCCAGGTGCAACCGGGTACCGTCAGCCGGGATGCCCGGTTGGCGGTCCACTGCACGCCTGCCGGGCCCGCATAGCGAAGAAACGCCCGCAAGCCAGACAGCAGGAGCATGATCATGGCAGCGAACCCGTCCTTCGACATCGTGAGCAAGGTCGACCGCCAGGAGGTCGACAACGCGCTCCGCCAGGCAGAGAAGGAGCTGTCTACCCGTTTCGACTTCCGCGGCACCGGTGCGCAGATCGCGTGGGCCGGGGAGCAGGCGGTCACGTTGCAGGCCGAGACCGAGGAGCGGGTGAAGGCGGCGCTGGAGGTCTTCAAGGAGAAGCTGGTCAAGCGGCGTATCTCGCTCAAGTCGCTGGACGCCGGCGAGCCGCGGCCGTCGGGCAAGGTGTACAAGATCGATTGCAAGATCATCCAGGGGATCGACTCGGACAAGGCGAAGGCCATCAGCAAGAAGATCCGCGACGAGGGGCCCAAGGGGGTCCAGGCGCAGATCCAGGGTGACCAGCTACGGGTCAGCGGCAAGAAGAAGGACGACCTGCAGGCCGTGATCGCCCTGCTCAAGGAGGCCGACTTCGGCGTGGCGCTGCAGTTCACCAACTATCGCTAGGCTCCGCGCCGCTTACGAGATCACCGCGGCAAGCCGATCACGAGATCACCGCGGCAAGCCGACCACGATCAGCGCGGCAAGCCGATCGCGAGATCACCGCGGCAAAATGTCCGCTTTGCTGTTGCTTTCCTCGTGATCAACGGAGGGAGCGGAGGGCTGCGGCGGGGCGGCGGCGCGGGCGAGCGGCGCGGAGCTCGGGGCGGCGACCAGCGCGGCGAGCCCGACCGTCGCGGCGGCGAAGACGAAGCCCCAGGGCACACCGCCTGGCTGGTCCACGATCACCCCGGCCACTGCCCCGCCGGCCGCGCTGGCGGCCACCGACGTGGTCACCACCCAGGTGTACGCCTCGTTCAGCATGCCGGCCGGCACGATGCGACCGACCAGCAGGTTCTCCACGGTCAGGGCGGGCGCGATCGCCACGCCGCCGAGCATCAGCGCGACGCCCAGGCCGTACGAGTTGGGGATCGCCGCGAGCGCGGCGAGGCTGGTCGCGAAGACCGCCAGGAGCCGGGCGAACTGGCGGGCCGGGGCGGCGGCCGGTGGCCGGGTGCCGAACCACAGTCCGCCGCCGGTGCTGCCCACGCACCACAGCGCCAGCAGCACGCCGGCGATCGCGTCCGGGTCGCCGCCGGGAGCGTACGCGGACGCGTGGGCCGGCACCACGACGCCGACGGCGCCGAACGCGAGACCCACGCCGGCCACGCAGACCAGCAGGGCCGGGAAGCCGCGCACCCGCAGTGGGCCGAGGCCGGTGCCGGCGGTGTGGCTGGGCTGGCGTACGAGATCGCGCATACCCCGGCCACGGGCGACGGCGAGGGTACCGACCAGGGTGACCACGCCGGCGCCGGCGATCGCGGCGGACGGCGCGGCGAGGAGAAGGAAGAGCGCGACGAGCGCCGGCCCGACCACGAAGACGATCTCGAACAGCGCGGTCTCCGCGGCGAGCGCGGTGGCCCGCAGGTGCTCCCGGCCGGTGCCGGGGGCGGTCAGCCTGGTCCATGCACCGCGCAGGGCGGCGGTGCTCGGGGGGAAGGTGGCGCCCGCGAACGCCGACGTTGCCAGCAACGCCACGAACTGCCCCTGGTCGAGCCGGCTGGCCAGCAGCACCGCGGCCAGCCCGACCGGGTGGACCACACCGGTCACCAGCAGGACCGGCACCGGGCCGATGCGGTCGGCGATGCGGCCGGTGACCGGGCCGAGCACCGCACCGGCGAGGGCGTAGGCCGCGCCGACCACCCCGGCCAGCGCGTACCGGCCGGTGACGTCGCGGGCGAGCAGCAGGAGGGCCAGTGGCGTCATGCCGATGCCGAGCCGGGCCACGATCCCGCCGACGAGCAGGACGGGAGCGCCCGGGATGCGCCACACCACGGCGTACTGGCGCAAGGCGGCCACAGCGACGGCACCCCCGGAGAAAGGCAAGGCGTAACGAGCGGACGGCGTTATGACCCTAACCGCAGAGCCGGCCGGGAGAGGCCGCGTGGTTAGCAGGCTCACAGACGACGGCGGCCGGGCCCCGCGGGAACGGACCCGGCCGCCGGTGCTGGCTCGAGGTTAGCGGACGTACTGGATGGGGCCGGCGTTGCGGGCCATCTCCTCCAGCCGGCGTACCCGCTCCTCCATCGGCGGGTGGGTGGAGAACAGCGCCGCGATGCCGCCCCCGCGGAACGGGTTGGCGATCATCAGGTGGGCGGTCGAGGCGAGGTTCCCCTCGGCCGGCAGCGGCATTCGCTGGGTCCCGTAGTGGATCTTCCGCAGGGCGCTGGCCAGCGCGAGCGGGTCGCCGCAGAGCGTGGCGCCGGACTGGTCGGCCTGGTACTCCCGGCTGCGGCTGATGGCGAGCTGGATGATGCTCGCGGCCAGCGGGCCAAGGATGATCATCAGCAGCACGGCCCCCATGTTCGGGCCGTCCTCGTCGTCGCCGCCGCCGATCGGGATGAACCAGGCGAGGTTGGCCAACATGGTGATGATCCCGGCGAGCGCCGCCGCCACGCTGGAGATGAGAATGTCCCGGTTGTAGACGTGGGACAGCTCGTGGCCGATCACGCCGCGCAACTCGCGGTAGTCGAGCATCTCGACGATGCCCTGGGTGACGCAGACCGCCGCGTTCTGCGGGTTACGCCCGGTGGCGAACGCGTTGGGCTGCATGGTCGGGCTCACGTACAGCCGCGGCATCGGCTGCCGCGCCTGGGTCGCCAGTTCCCGGACCATCCGGTACAGCTCCGGGAACTGAGCCTCGGACACCGGCTGGGCCCGCATCGCGCGCAGCGCGATCTTGTCGGACCAGAAGTAGGTGGCCGCGTTCATACCCAGCGAAAGGATCACCGCGATCACCAGGCCGGCGCTGCCACCGAACCAGTAACCGACGGCGAGAATGAGGGCGGTCAGCAGGCCGAGCAATGCAGCGGTCTTCAGACCGTTACGGTGGCGGTGCACGATCACTCCTTCAAGCACGGCTGGCGCTGGTGGCGTCAACCTCTGCAACGTCAAGGCACCTCAACGGTCTTCCCAACGGTAAGCGACACTGCTGTGAGTTGGCTGAAAATCGGTCGCTCGCCATTCTTCGTACCCCGGACAATCTACCGGCATGCGCGTTGTTTTCCCCAGGCTCACGGACGGCAGCGAGAATTACGCGGTCGTCCACCGCGACGACGGGGTCATCTACCGGGTACGCGGGAACGGGCAGCGCTGCGGCCCGGAGTTGCCGCACGACCTGGCGCATTTCGTGGTGGAACGCTCCCTCGGGCTGACCGGCGGCTTCTGGGGCAGCGTGGCCTCCGGGGCAGTTTTCACCAGTATGTCCCATGTGTCCGGCCGGCGGCGCCCGCACGCCGCGGAGACCTCGAAAAAGATCAAGCGGGAGCAGCGCGCAACCATTCAGTACGCCGAGATGATGGTCTGGCTCGTCGAGCAGGTCGCCGGTGACGGCAAGGCGCCCGGCCTCGGCCCGGCGCGGCTCGACGACGACGCGTCCATCAGCCGGCTCACCGCCCGGGCGCCCCCCACGCCCCCGCCGCCCCCCCCCGCGGCGGCGGCGGGCCGCGCGGCCGTCGCCGCCCTCCGTGCGGCGCAGGCGCGCTGGCGCGCGCTCAACCCCGGCGAGGAACTGGAGCTGGCCTGGCCGGGTCAGCGGGTGGCGACCAGATCAGCGGCGTCCAGGACCAGCTGAGGAGCGAAGCCGACCACCAGGGCCACCAGAGTGGTGACGGCCAGCGCCCCGGCCACCGCCCACGGCACCCGTGACCGGGGGGCGGACGCCACGCCGAACAGCAGCGCGGCCACGCGGACGTAGTAGGCCAGGCCGACAACCGCGTTGACGGCGACCACGATGGCAAGCCAGCCGGCGCCACCGTCCAGCAGCGACCGGACCACCACCACCTTGGCGAAGAGTCCGGCCAGGCCGGGCGGCAGGCCGGCCAGGCCGACCAGGGCGAGCACGAAGGCGCCGCCCACCCAGGGCGCGCGGCGGGCCGCACCGCGGTACTCGTCGATCTCGCCGCCGTCGCCGGCGAACGGCCGCAGCGCGACCACCGAACCGAACGCGGCCAGCTCCAGGATCACGTAGAAGACGGTGTACGCCACGGTCGCCGCCGCGGCGACGGCGAGCGCCTCGCCGGTGCGCCCGTCGGCGGTGGCGAACGCCCCGAGCGGGGCGAGGATGTAGCCGGCCTGGGCGACCGAGGACCAGGCGAGCAGCCGGACCATCCGGCGCTGGCGCAGCGCGACCAGGTTGCCCACAGTCATGGTGAGCACGGCGAGCGCGGCGAGCACCGGACCGGCCACGTCCAGCCAGGGCCGCAGCCCGGTGACCGCGACGTAGAGGATGGCCACCACTCCGCCCAGCTTCGACGCGGTGGACAGGTACGCGGCGACCGGGACCGGGGCGCCGTCGTACGCGGCCGGCGCCCAGGCGTGGAACGGCACCGCGGCGACCTTGAACGCCAGGCCGGCGAGGATGAGGACCACGGCGGCCGCGGCGAGCGGCACGTCCCGCAGCTCGGTGCGCTCGCCGAGCCGGGCGGCCAGGGCGCTGAGCTGGACGGTGCCGGTCAGCGCGTAGAGCAGGGCCGCGCCGAGCAGGGTGACCGTGGTCGCCACCACGCTGACCACGAAGAACGTGACCGCGCCTTCGGCGGACTCGACCGTGCGCCGACGGAGTCCGACGAGGACGTACAGCGGGAGGGTCAGTGTCTCCAGCGCGACGATCAGGATGATCAGGTCGCCGGCGTAGCCGAGCACGACACCGCCGGTCATCGCGCAGGCGAGCAGGAAGCAGTACTCGCCCACCGGGACGGCGCCCGACCGCAGCAGCGGCGCCGAGAGCACGAGCACCCCCAGCGTCAGCAGTGCGAAAAGGACGGCCACGAGTCCGCCGGTGCCGTCGGCGAGGTAGGAACAACCGTCGCGCACGCAGAACGTGGCGCGGTCGGCGCCGGTGCCCACCAGCCAGGCGCCGGCCGCGGTGGCCGCGGCGCCGAGCGCGGCGACCGGCAGCACCGCCCGGCCGGTGAACAGGTCGACCAGCAGGACCAGTACCGCGGTGCCGGCGGCGAGGTACGCCGGCAACAGGGCGACGTGGTCGATCGACTGAACCATCAGCGGTTCACCACCTCGGTGAGCGCCTGGACGGGATCGTGTGCCATGCCGAGCACCAGCGCCGGCACCAGGCCGACCGCGAGGGCCAGCAGCACCAGCGGGCCCCAGGAGGCCAGCTCGGGCCGGGCGAGCCCGGCCGGCATGGCCGCCACCACCGGGGAGGCCGGCCCGTGGCTGACCCGGCGCAGCAGGCGCAGGAAGTACGCGGCGGTCAGCGCCCCGCCCAGCGCGGCGATCGCGGCCAGCGTGCTCCAGAGTGGACCGCCGCGGCGCAGCGACCCGACGACCGCGAACGCCTCGCCCCAGAAGCCGGCGAGGCCGGGCAGGCCGAGCGAGGCGATCGCGGCGAAGCCGAGCACGCCGGCGAGTCCGGGCGCGCGCTCCCGCAGCCCGCCCAGGTCGTCCAGCAGCCCGGTGTGCGCGCGGTCCTTCACCGCTCCGGCGAGAAAGAACAGCAGTCCGGTGATGATGCCGTGCGCCACGTTGCCGATCAGCGCGGCCTGCAGGCCGGTCGCGGTGAGGGTGGCGATGCCGAGCATTACGAAGCCCATGTGGCCGACGCTGGAGTACGCGATGAGCCGCTTGAGCTCGCGCTGCGCCAGGCAGACCAGCGAGCCGACGATGATGGCCGCCACGGCGAGGCTGCCGACCACCGGGGCGGCCCACCGGGCGCCCTCGGGGGCCACCCCGACCGCCACCCGGATCAGGCCGTAGGTGCCCATCTTCAGCAGGACGCCGGCGAGGATGACGCTGCCCACGGTGGGCGCCTCGGTGTGCGCGTCCGGCAACCAGGTGTGCAGCGGCCACAGTGGAGCCTTCACCGCGAGGCCGAGCGCGAGCAGGGTGAACGCCGCCAGCTGGGTGCCCCGCGACAGCGGATTCGCGGCGGTGAGCGCGACGATGTCGCCGGTGCCCGCCGCGGACACCACGGTGAACACGCCGACCAGCAGCAGGACCGAGCCGAGCAGCGTGTA
Organism: Micromonosporaceae bacterium; assembly: GCA_019689695.1. Lineage (GTDB taxonomy): Bacteria > Actinomycetota > Actinomycetes > Mycobacteriales > Micromonosporaceae > JADGHA01. Next base: position 8,487 of record JADGHA010000107.1, read on the forward strand.
GAGGACGAACTTGCGGGCCGCGTGCCGGCGGTCGGGGCCGCCCCAGACCGCGATCACCGCGTACATGGGCAGCAGCACGACCTCGAAGAAGACGAAGAACAGCACCAGGTCGAGGGCGAGGAAGGTGCCGAGGATGCCGACCTCGATGGCCAGCAGCAGCGCGGTCAGCAGCCGGCCGCGTCCGGGATCGGGGACGTGCCAGAGGGTGTAGCCGCAGCAGAGCAGGGTCAGCAGCGCGGTCAGCACGACCAGCGGGTACGAGATGCCGTCCACGCCGAGGTGGAACCGCAGGTCGAGGCCGGACGCCCAGGAGACGTCGAGGTCGTGCCACGGGCGGATGGCCGGCGGGTTGGGGCCGAAGCTGAACCAGCCGCCGTCACCGGGGCGGTAGAGGGCCGCGCTGACCACCAGGGTGACCGCCGCGGCGACGGTGCCGACCAGCCGGGCCGCCCGATCGGCACGCGACGGCAGCGCCGCGACCACGCTGGCCCCGACCGCCGGCACGGCGAGCGTGGCGACGAGAGCGACCTGGCCCGCGCTCATCGGTCGCCGCCCAGGCTTGGTCGGCCCGACCTCTGGTCAGCCGCCCTGCCGGGGCCGGCGGGATCGGGCGGGCCACCAAGAGTTGAGCTGGTCACGGCTGCCACGGACGGCAGCGGCCGGCGAGGAAGACGGCGCATCAGCGGCCTCCGAGGAAGACGGCGGCGAGGGCGGTGATGAGCGCACCGGCGAGGACGGCGGTGGCGGCGCGCGGCAGGCCGGCCCGGTGCGCCCGGCCCAGCCAGCCGCCCAACCCGAGCGCGCCGCGGCCGGCGCCCTCGACGGCGCCGTCCACGCCGGTTTCGTCTGCCCGGCGTACCAGCCGGGCCAGCGCCCGCACCGGGCGTACGACCAGGGCGTCCTGCACGTTGTCCAGGTAGAAGGCGTACCGGAAGGCGGGCTCGGCCGGCCCGAGCGCGACCGCGGGGTCGACCGCACGCCGCCGCCACAGCCACCAGGCGGACCAGGCCCCCAGCACCAGCAGGGCCAGCGGCAGGACCGTCATCGCTCCGAAGTGGATGAGGCCGGACCGGTCGGCCGCGCCGAGCCGCTCGGGCAGGCCGGGGGCGGCGAACAGGTACACACCCAGCAGGGCGCTCGGGACGGCGAGCACCGCGACCGGCCAGAGCATCAGGCCCGGGGCTTCGCGGTCGTGGTGGACCTCGGTGTGCGCCGGGCCGAAGAAGGTCAGCAGCAACAGGCGGGTCGCGTACCAGGCGGTGACCGCGACGCCCACCAGCCCGGCCACCCAGACCAGGCCGCCGACCCAGGCGGGGGCCACGCCGTGCCCGTCGAAGGTCTCCTCGGCGGCGGACAGGATGCTGTCCTTGCTCCAGAAGCCGGCCAGCGGCGGCACGCCGGCCAGCGCGCCCAGGCCGACCACCATGGACCAGAACGTCACCGGTGCGACCCGGCGCAGGCCGCCCATGGCCGAGAAGAGGTTGGAGCCGACGGCGTGGATGACGCAGCCGGCGGCGAGGAACAGCAGCGCCTTGAACGCGGCGTGGGTGAGCAGGTGGAACAGGGCCGCCGGCACCGAGCCGACGGCGAGCGCCCCGACCATGTACCCGATCTGGGAGACAGTGGACCAGGCGAGCGCGCGCTTGATGTCGTTCTGCGCGGTGGCCGCGAACGCGCCCAGCAGCAGGGTGACGGCGGCCATCACGCCCATGACCGGCAACGCGCCCGGCGCCGCCACGAACAGCGGGTACAGCCGGGCCACCACGTACACCCCGGCGGCCACCATGGTCGCGGCGTGGATGAGCGCGGAGATCGGCGTCGGGCCGGCCATCGCGTCGGGCAACCAGGTGTGCAGTGGGAACTGCGCACTCTTGCCGGCCACGCCGGCGAGCAGCAGCAGCGCGGCGACGGCCAGCGTGGTGTCGCTCAACCGGCCGGCGGCGACCGCGTCGAGCACGCCGCCGACCCGGAACGTGCCGGCGTGGATGCCGAGCACGGCGATACCGAGCAGGAAGCCGACGTCGCCGACCCGGGTCACCAGGAACGCCTTCACCGCGGCGCCCGGCGCCTCCGGCAGCGTCCGGTCGTGGCCGATCAGCAGGTACGAGCAGATGCCCATGACCTCCCAGCCGACCAGCAGCATGATCAGGTCACCGGAGACCACGACCAGCAGCATCGCGGCGGTGAACAGGCTCACCTGAGCGGCGTACGGCACGTAGCGCTCGTCGATGCGCAGGTACGCCACCGAGTACACCTGCACCGCCAGCGCGACCGCGCCGACCGCGACGGCCACCAGGGCCACGGCGGGGTCCGACCGCACGCCGAGCGTCACCGGCAGGTCGCCGAAGTCCACCCACTCGTGGCTCTTCTCGTACGGCAGGTCGGCGCCCACCGCCAGGACCAGGCCGACCACGAGCGCCACGGCCGC
>JADGHA010000002.1 GCA_019689695.1 Micromonosporaceae bacterium
CCCCCCCCACACCCCCCCCCCCGCCCCGGCCGCCCCCCCACCCGCCGCCGCCCCCCCCGCCCGGGGCAACCGGGAACCTAAGGGAAGGCATTGATGTCCGGTTCCACCGTCTTGCTTGCCGACGGCACACTGTCCGACTTCGGGACAAAGTTCTGGGACGTGCTCCAGGCCCTGGTGATCTTCCTCGGCGTCCTCGCCCTGATCTTCTTCGCGGCCGGCCGGGCCGTCGGGCGGTTCAGCCGGCCGCTGACCATCGCCGTGTTCCTCGGGCCGGCCCTCCTGCTCATCCTGGTCGGTCTGATCGTCCCGGCGATCCGCACCATCTACCTGAGCACCAAGAACTCCGACAGCACCAAGGGTGTCGGCTTCGACAACTACACCTGGGCGTTCACGAACAGCGACATCCAGCGAGTGCTCATCAACACGCTGCTGTGGATCGTGATCGCGCCGATCGTCACCACCGTGCTCGGCCTGGCCGTGGCGCTGATGGTCGACCGGCTGAAGGGGCAGGCGATCTACAAGTCGCTGATCTTCATGCCCATGGCGATCTCGTTCGTCGGGGCCAGCATCATCTGGAAGTTCGTCTACGAGGCGCGTGATCCGTCGCAGCCGCAGATCGGTCTGCTCAGCCAGGTGGCGATGGCGCTGGGCTGGTCGCACCCGCCCAACTGGCTGCTGAGCATCCCGCTGAACACGTTCCTGCTCATGGTGATCCTGGTGTGGACGCAGACGGGCTTCGCCATGGTGGTGCTCGCCGCGGCGATCAGAGGGATACCCGAGGACATCGTCGAGGCCGCGCGGGTGGACGGGGCCCGCGGCAGCAAGCTGCTGTTCCGGGTCACCATCCCGATGATCCGCAGCACGCTGGTGGTGGTGCTGACCACCATCATGATCATGACGCTGAAGATCTTCGACATCGTCCGCACCATGACCAACGGCAACTTCAAGACCGACGTGCTGGCGAACAAGATGTACTCACAGTCCTTTGTGGAGTTCAACAACGGGCGCGGCAGCGCGCTCGCGGTGATCCTGTTCGTCGCGGTCCTGCCGCTGGTCGGCTACAACATCGTGCAGCTGCGAAGGGAGCGTGCGGTCCGATGAGCGTTGGCGCCGTAGAGACCGCGAAGGCACCGGTCAAGAAGAGGCAGGAGCCGGCGGTCAAGGCGATCCGGCGGTCGTTCAGCAGCCCGCTGGCGAGCTTCCTGATCCTCGTGCTGACCGTACTGTGGACGCTGCCCACCTTCGGGCTGCTGGTCACCTCGTTCCGGCCGGAGCAGAAGGTCGCCACCACCGGCTGGTGGACGGTGTTCACCGACCCCCAACTGACCCTCTCCAACTACCACACGGTGCTGTTCGAGGCGGCGTTCGGCGGCGGCACCACCGGCCTGATGCCGTACGTCATCAACTCGCTGGCGATCACCATTCCGGGCACCATCTTCCCGTTGGTGGTCGCCTCGATGGCCGCGTACGCCCTGGCCTGGGTCCGGTTCCGGGGCAGCGACGTGATCTTCTTCCTGATCTTCGCCCTGCAGGTGATCCCGCTGCAACTGGCGCTGATCCCGCTGCTCCAGCTGTACTCCAGCGGCAAGATCGGCGGCGTCCGGCTGTTCCCGGAGAGCCTGCACCTGACCGGTACGTACTGGCCGGTTTGGCTGTCGCACACGATGTTCGCGATGCCGCTGGCGGTCTTCCTGCTGCACAACTTCATCTCGCAGCTGCCGCGTGAGGTGATGGAGGCAGCCACTGTGGACGGAGCCGACCACTTCAAGGTGTTCCGGACCATCGTGGTGCCGCTGGCCGCGCCGGCCCTCGCCTCGTTCGCCATCTTCCAGTTCCTCTGGGTGTGGAACGACCTGCTGGTCGGCCTGACCTTCGCCGGCGGCACCGCCGAGGTGGCGCCGCTGACCGCGCGGCTGCTGCAGCTGTCCGGCTCCTTCGGCAGTCGCTGGCACCTGCTCACCGCGGGCGCGTTCGTCTCCATCGTCATCCCGTTGATCGTCTTCTTCGCGCTGCAGCGCTACTTCGTCCGAGGGTTGCTGGCCGGCAGCGTCAAGGGCTGATGGCACGGATCGACGATGTCGCGCGGCTGGCCGGGGTCTCCACGGCCACGGTCTCCCGGGCGCTGCGCGGGTTGCCGGTGGTTTCGGAGCTGACCCGGATGCGCGTGCTGGAGGCGGCGAAGCAGCTCGGCTACGTCGCCTCCCCCAACGCCTCCCGGCTGGCCGGCGGCAAGACCCGGTCGGTGGCGGTGGTGGTGGCGAGGATCACCCGGTGGTTCTTCGCCACGGTGGTGGAGGCCGCCGAGGAGACGCTGCACCAGGCCGGCTACGACATGGTGCTGTACAACCTCGGCGGGCGCCCGGAGTCGCGCCGCAAGCTGTTCTCCGGGCCCACGCTGACCCACCGCGCGGACGCGCTGATGCTGGTCTGCACGCCGCTGGACGCGCCGGACATCGCCACCGTGGAACGGCTGGCGATCCCGGTGGTGGCGGTCAGCGAGTGCGTCCGGCAGTGGCCGACGGTCTGCATCGACGACGTGGCGGCCGCACGCACCGCTATGGAGCACCTGCTCACCCTCGGCCATCGGCGGATCGCGCACATCGGTGGCGAAGGCGCTGACCAGCTGGCCGGGAACGTCCACCTGAACCGCCGCCGCGGGTACCTTGAGGCCCTGCGGGCGGCCGGCATCGAGCCGGACCCGGCGCTGGACATCAAGGCCGAGTTCAGCCTCGGCGGCGCGATCCGGGCCACCACCGAGCTGCTTCGCCGCGGCGAGCCGCCCACCGCCATCTTCGCCGCGTGCGACGAGATGGCCATGGGCGCGATGGCCGTGCTGCGCGAGGCCGGCCTGCGGGTGCCCGAGGACGTCAGTGTGATCGGCATCGACGACCACGACATGGCCGCCGCGGTCGGGCTGAGCACGGTCGCCCAGCCCGCCGCCGAGCAGGGCCAGCTCGCCGCGACCATGCTGCTGGAGCGGCTGTACGGGGTGACCGAGGCCCCGGCGGCTCCGACCGTGCTGCCCACGCGGCTCGTGGTGCGCGGATCGACCGGACCGCCCCGACGGTAGGCTCTTCTGTCATGTGGTGGTGCGATGCGGTCATCTACCAGGTGTATCCGCGCTCGTTCGCGGACAGCGACGGCGACGGCTACGGTGACCTTCCGGGCATCACCGCCCGCCTGGATCACCTGGTGGAGCTTGGCGTGGACGCGCTCTGGCTCTCGCCGTTCTACCCGTCCCCGCAGGCCGATGCCGGCTACGACGTGGCCGACTACCGCGACGTCGACCCGCTCTTCGGCACCCTGGCCGACGCCGACGAGCTCATCGCCGCGGCCAAGGCGCGGGGCCTGCGGGTGATCCTGGACCTGGTGCCCAACCACACCTCCGACGCACACCCGTGGTTCACCGCGGCGCTCGGGGCCGGTCCGGGCAGCGCCGAGCGCGACCGGTACATCTTCCGCGACGGCCGCGGCTCGCACGGCGAACTGCCGCCGAACAACTGGCAGAGCGTCTTCGGCGGTCCCGCCTGGACGCAGGTCCCGGATGGACAGTGGTACCTGCACCTGTTCGACGCCGGGCAGCCCGACCTCAACTGGGACAACCCGTCGGTACGCGCGGAGTTCGAGGACATCCTGCGGTTCTGGCTGGACCGCGGGGCGGACGGGTTCCGGGTGGACGTGGCGCACGGGCTGGTGAAGCAGGCTCAGCTGCCCGACTGGCACCACCCGCCGACCCCGCTGACCGGCACCGACCTGACGTCCGTCCGCCCGCCGATGTGGGACCAGGATGGCGTGCACGAGATCTACCGGTCCTGGCGCCGGGTGCTCAGCGAGTACGGCCCGGACCGGATCCTGGTGGCCGAGGCGTGGGTGCAGCCGGCTGAACGGCTCGCCCAGTACGTGCGGCCGGACGAGATGCACCAGGCGTTCAACTTCGAGTACCTGCAGGCGGCCTGGGACGCGCCGAGCCAGCGCAACGTGATCACCAGGTCTCTCGCGGCCACCGACGCGGTCGGCGCGCCGACCACCTGGGTGCTGTCCAACCACGACGTGGTACGCCACGCCTCCCGGCTCGGCATGGACATGGAGCTGGTCCTGCACAAGGGCATCGGCCCCCGCGACCCCCAGCCGGACGAGGAGCTGGGCCTGCGCCGTGCCCGCGCCGCGACGCTGCTGATGCTCGCCCTGCCCGGCTCGGCCTACCTCTACCAGGGCGAGGAGCTGGGCCTGCCGGAGCACACCACGCTGCCCGACGAGGCCCGGCAGGACCCGGGCTGGCGGCGCTCCAACTACACCGCGCCCGGCCGCGACGGCTGCCGGGTGCCGATCCCGTGGCAGGCGGACGCGCCGTCGTACGGGTTCGGTCCGTCGGACCGCAGCTGGCTGCCGCAGCCGCCGACCTGGGCACGGTACGCGTTGGACCGCCAGCGCGGGGTGCCGGGATCGACCTACGAGATGTACCGCACGGCGCTACGCCTGCGGCGGGAGCTGGAACTGGGCAGCGGCACGCTGTCCTGGGTGGAGACAGACGTCCCGGATCAGGTGCTGGCCTTCCGCAACGGCGACACCACGGTCGTGACCAACTTCGGCCCGGAGCCGGTCTCGCTCTCCGAACTGCTGTCCAGCGAGGTGAAGGTGCTGCACGCCAGCGCCGACCTGGACGACGGGGGCAAGGTCCCCACCGACGTGACCGTCTGGGTGGCCACGCTCACCCGGTGAGGTTCGGAAAGCGGCGAGGGCCGGCCTTTCCTCGGGTACGTTCCTGATCTGCAGTGCCACGGTCCTGCATGCCTGATACGTGTATCGATGGAGGGTGGTGGCTCAACCTTCGTGGCGAGAGTCCGAGTTGTGGTCTTCGGCCAGGTTCAGGGGGTCTATTTCCGCCACACCTGCCGCCAGGTGGCGACCGAGCGGCGAGTCGCCGGGTGGGTGCGCAACCGGCCGGACGGCGCGGTGGAGGCGGTCTTCGAGGGCGACCCGGACCAGGTCCGCGAGATGGTCGCCTGGGCCCACCGCGGGCCGGCCATGGCGCGGGTGGACAGCGTCGAGGTGCACGAGGAGGAGCCGGAAGGACTGGCCGGCTTCACCATCACCCGCTGACCCGGGCCATCCGGCCCGGGTCAGCGTGCCAGAGCACACCGTGAGGTTGGTCAGCGCCTCGAAACAACATGATCACGGGCGGCCGCGTACCGCTCGCGGATTGCCGGCACCGGATCGGCTTCGTACGTCTCCTCCGGCCCGAGTGTCCACTCCGGAGGCTCGTCGCCGCCGAGGGCGACCCAGGCGGCCTGCCGGGCGGCGCCGTCGGCCACGTACTCCCCTGGCGGCGGGACGAGGACCGGGCAGCCGAAGACAGCCGGCGCGATCCGGCGTACCGCCTCGGAGCGGGCTCCGCCGCCGACCAGGGCGACCCGGGTGACGGTGACCCCTTGCGCGGTCAACGCGTCCAGGCCGTCGGCGAGGGCGCAGAGCATGCCCTCGACCGCGGCCCGGGCCAGGTGGGCCGGGGTGGCGGTGCGCAGCGTGAGGCCGTGCACGGCGCCGGTGGCCAGCGGCCGGTTCGGGGTGCGCTCGCCCTCCAAATAGGGCACCAGGACCAGGCCGTCCGCGCCGGGTGGGGCGGAGAGCGCGAGGCGGGACAGCTCCGCGTGGTCCACCCGCAGCATCGCCGCGGCGGCGTCCAGCACCCGGGCCGCGTTGAGCGTGCACACCAGGGGCAGGTAGCGGCCGGTGGCGTCGGCGAACCCGGCGACGTAGCCGGACGCGTCGGCGGTCGGCTTGTCCGCCACCGTGAACACGGTGCCGGAGGTGCCGATGGACACCACCACGTCGCCTGGCCGGATGCCGACCCCGAGCGCGGCGGCGGCGTTGTCGCCGGTGCCGGGGCCGAGCGCGGCACCGTTGGGCAGCGAGCCGGCCCGGCCGGCCGGACCGAGTACCCGCGGCAGGAGGGGCTCCCGCCCGAACGCGCGCTTGAGCAGGTCCATCCGGTACTGGTTGGTCGCCGGCGACCAGTACCCGGTGCCGCTGGCATCCCCCCGGTCGGTGACCAGGGCGGACAGATCGGCGGCACCGCCGAGGCGCCAGGTGAGCCAGTCGTGCGGCAGGCAGACCGCCGCGGTGCGGTCCGCCGCGGCCGGCTCGTGCTCGGCGAGCCAGCGCAGCTTGGTGACGGTGAACGAGGCGACCGGCACCGAGCCGATCGCCTCGGCCCACGCGGCCTCCCCGCCCAGCTCCGCGATCAGGTCAAGCGCCGCCTGGGCGGATCGGGTGTCGTTCCACAGCAGCGCCGGGCGGACCACCTGGCCGCCGGCGTCGAGGCAGACCATGCCGTGCTGCTGGGCGGCGACCGACGCGGCGGCCACGTCGGCGAGCCCGCCGGCCTGCTCCAGCGCCTGGTCGAGCGCGCTCCACCAGGCGTCCGGATGCACCTCCGTGCCGTCCGGGTGAGGCGCGCGGCCTTCCCGGACCAGAGCGCCGGTCTCCGCGTCGCGGATCACGACCTTGCACGACTGGGTCGAGGAGTCGACCCCGGCGACCAGTGTCATGGCACTCCCCTGCCGGTCGGTTCAGCGTGCGCCGAGCAGGTGCTCGACGGCGAGCTGGTTGAGGCGGACGAAACCGTAGCCCCGCTCGCCCGCGGCGTCCGCGTCGAACTCCTCGAACGCGGACCGGTCGGCGAGCAGCTCCGCGTAGGACTCTCCGTCGGAGAGCGTGGGCACCGACAGCTCGCCCACCTTGCTGGCCTGCAGCGCCTCCTGCACCTCCGGGTCGGCCCGGAACTTCGCGGCCCGCTCCTTCAGCAGCAGGTAGGTGCTCATGTTCGCGGCCGCCGACGCCCACACGCCGGTGATGTCCTCGGTGCGCAGCGGCTTGTAGTCGAAGTGCCGCGGCCCGTCGTAGGCCGCCGCGCCGCCGGGCCCGCCGAACTCCAGCAGGTCGACCAGGAAGAACGCGTTGAGCAGGTCGCCGTGGCCGAAGACCAGGTCCTGGTCGTACTTGATGCTGCGCTGGCCGTTGAGGTCGATGTGGAACAGCTTGCCGTGCCACAACGCCTGGGCGATGCCGTGCACGAAGTTGAGCCCGGCCATCTGCTCGTGCCCGACCTCCGGGTTGAGCCCGACCATGTCGGCGTGCTGCAGGGTGCTGATGAACGCCAGCGCGTGCCCGATGGTCGGCAGCAGGATGTCGCCGCGCGGCTCGTTCGGCTTCGGCTCGAGCGCGAAGCGCAGCTGGTAGCCGCGGTCGACGACGTACTGCGCGAGGGTGTCGATGGCCTCCCGGTAGCGGTCGAGCGCGGCCCGCACGTCCTTGGCGGCGTCGGACTCGGAGCCCTCCCGGCCACCCCAGAAGACATACGTCCGGGCGCCCAGCTCGGCGGCGAGGTCCAGGTTGCGCATCACCTTGCGCAGCGCGTACCGCCGCACATCACGGTCGTTGGCGGTGAACGCGCCGTCCTTGAACACGGGGTGGTTGAACAGGTTGGTGGTGGCCATGGGCACCACCAGGCCGGTCTCGTCCAGCGCCTTGCGGAACCGGGCGATCCGTTCCTCGCGCGCCTGCTCGGTCGAGCCGAACGGCACCAGATCGTCGTCGTGGAAGGTGATCCCGTACGCCCCCAGCTCGGCGAGGCGGTGCACGGCCTCCACCGCGTCCAGCGGCGGCCGGGTGGCGTCGCCGAACGGGTCGCGGGCCGGCCAGCCCACCGTCCACAAGCCGAAGGAGAAGCGGTCCGCCTTGGTAGGTGTCGGCACCGAATTGTTCATTGCTTGAACTTATTAACGTCGCTGTGCCATTGTCAAGGCATGCGGCACGGCAGACCCGTCCGGCGCACGCGCGAGCCGGAGCAGCAGGCACTGCGGCAGACCGGCGTGCGGGAGCACAACCTCGGCCTGGTGCTGCGGCACCTGGCCAGCAGCCCGCGGCCGATCTCCCGGGCCGATTTGGCGGCGGCCACCGGGCTGACCAGGGCCACCGTCTCCGCGCTCGTGGAGGACCTGATCAGCGGGCGGCTGGTGAGCGAGGTGGCGCCGGCTCCGCGCACGGGCGCCGGCCGGCCGGCCAACGGGCTCCGGCTGGCCGGGGACGGGCCGGCCGGCCTCGGCCTGGAGATCAACGTGGACTACCTGGCCGCCTGTGTGGTCGACCTGTCCGGGGAGGTCCGCCACCACGTGGTACGCCACGCCGACCAGCGGCCCCGCCCGCCCGAGCAGGTGCTGGCGGCGATCGCCCGGCTGGCGACCGAGGCGGTCGAGGCGGTGCGCCCGGCCGGCCTGCACGTGGTCGGCGCGGCGCTGGCCGTCCCCGGCCTGGTCAGCAACCGCGGGGAGGGGCCGCGGGCGCAAGCGCCCGAGGAGCCCAGCCTCATTCACCGGGCACCCAACCTGGGCTGGCGGGACGTGCCCGTGCCGGCGCGGCTGGCCGGCCTGCCGGTGCGGGTGGACAACGAGGCCAACCTGGCCGCGCTCGGCGAGCGGCAGGCCAGCCGTACCACCGACTTCATCTACGTCTCCGGCGAGATCGGCATCGGCGCGGGGATCGTGCTCGACGGCCGCCTGTTCCGCGGCGGGCGAGGCTTCAGTGGCGAGATCGGGCACGTGACGATCCACCCGGACGGGCCGGTGTGCCGCTGCGGCGCGCGTGGCTGCCTGGAGCAGTACGCCGGGCAGGAGCGGATCCTCGCCGCCGCCGGCGCACCGACCGTCGAGTCCCTTGTGGAAAGAGCGGGCGCGGGCGAGCCCGGTGCGCTGCGGGCGTTGCAGGATGCGGGGACCGCGCTCGGAGTGGCCGCGGCCGGCGTGGTCAATCTGCTCGACCTGGACACGGTGGTGCTGGGCGGCAGCTACGCCGCGCTCGCCCCGTGGCTGTGCGACCCGGTCGCGGAACAGATCCGCCAACGGGTGGTCACCGCCGGCTGGGCGCCGGTCACCGTCCGCGCCGCCGCCCTCGGCTCGCGGGCCACCGTGGTGGGCGCGGCCGGCTCGGTGGTCCGCGCGATCCACGACGCTCCGGCGCGGTGGCTCAACGGGGCATGGGCAACGGGCGCGTCGCGCTGAGAGCGCGGCTGTTCAGCGGCTCGCGGCTGTTCAGCGGCTGGCGGGCAGCGAGATCACCGTCTGCGGGGTGAGCCGGCCACGCTCCGGCTCACGGATCACCTGGCCCGCGGCGAGCAGCGGCTGCAGTGCCCGGTTCACGTCGGCCGGGCGGTAGAGCGTGTCCGACAGGGCGTACTCCCGCAGCTGCGCGACGGTGGCCCCGCGCGCGTCCGGCGACCGGGCCGCCCGATCCGTGGCCAGATAGGCGACCAGCGCCCGGCGCAGCGGGCCGACGTGCGGTTCCAGCGAGATGTCCAGCGGCGGATGCTGGCCGTCGCGCGGGTCGCGGTAGCGGACCCCGGCGTACTCGTCGACGGCCCACAGCGCGTCCTTGAAGCGCTCCAGGCTGCGCATCGCGGAGGTGGCGAAGAAGACCTGCTGCGCGCCGCCTGCGTTGGCCACCAGTTCGACCACGACGGCGAAGCGGAAGCCGGCGGCGAGCAGCGACGCACGCAGCCCGGCCGGGTCGCCGTTCGGGTCGCGGACGAGAAGGATCTCCGCCGCGCGGGCCCCGCCGAGCGCGGCGAGCAGGTCCTGCGCCGGTGCCCGGCCGCCTGCGTCCAGGAACGCCAAGACCGGCCCACGCAGCGCCCGGGTCGCCCGCAGGTCCGCGAGCAGGTCGCCCGCGGCCCGGACCGCCAGCCCGTCCGGCAGCTCGCCCGGCGGCCCGGCCGGCACCCCGTCCGGCAGCACCATGGTCAGCTGGTGCCCGGCGAGTACGTCGGCGAGCTCGCTGAAGACACCGGTGGCCGCAGCCACCGACGACGGGCTCGGGTACCCGTCGAGGTAGGTGACCTGCCGGGCGTGGTGCAGGGCGGCCGGCGCCCAGGCGTAGAGGTACCGCACCAGCAGCTCTTGCTTCACCGTGGCGAGCGGACCCATACCCGTTTGTACGCGCCGGCTGGCGGCGCGGACAAGACGCCGGTCAGCGGCTGGCGATCGCCTGCAGGAAGATCTCCCCGATCTTCGCCGGGTCCGGGGCCAGGTAGACGCCGCTGTTGCTGCCGGCCACCTTGGTGATCGCCGTCATCGCCGACTCGCTCACCCCGGTGCCGATGCCGATCATGATCACGCGGATCGGCTTCTTCGGGTCGACCAGCTTCTTCAGCTTGGTCAGCAGCTGGTCCAGCGACAGCCCGCCGCCCGGGTCGTCGTTCTCGCCGTCGGTCATCATCACGATGGAGTTGACCCGGCCCGGGTCGTAGCCCTCCAGCACCCGCTTGTACGCGGCCAGCATCGTGTCGTACAGCCCGGTGTCGGCCCGCGGCTTGAGCTGGGTGAGCGCCTGCTGCGCGCGGCCGCGCTGCGCGGACAGCGGCCCGATCGGCAGCAGCTCGCGCCAGTCCTGGTTGCCCACCAGGTTGGTGGAGAACTCCCAGAGCCCGAGCGCCCAGGAGTCGTCCAACAGCGCCAGGCCGCCCAGCGCCGCCTCCACGGTGACCTGCAACCGGGTCTTGTTGCCGGCGGTGGGCACCCGCTCCTTCATCGAACCGGACACGTCAAGGACGGCGAGCATCCGAGCCGGCTGGGTGATTGTGGTCCAGGTCCTCAGCGCGCGATCCACGGCCGCGGCGTCCAGGCCGCCGCCAGCGGCGCCGCCGCTCTGTTCGCCCTGCCCGGGGCCGGGCGTGTCGTCCACCGGCGCGCCACGCGGCGCGTCGAACCCGGCACCGGCGACGCCGTCCGGGCCGCGCAGGCCCTGCGCCGAGAGCCGCTCCCGGAACGAGGCGCCGGTCAGCACCTCGCGCAGCTTGTCGGCAGCGGCGACGCGCACCGAGTCCAGGCCGGGCAGCGGGACGTACGGGTAGTCCAGCGCCGGGGGCGCAGGGTTCAGGTAGAGCGCGGCCAGGCGGACCGGCGGCTGCCCGTCGTTGTAGCTGATCAGGGCCTGCTCGGACAGCGGCGCGGCGCTCACCTTCGCGGTGGCCAGCGCCGCCGGTTCGGGGGAGGTCGGGAACTTGTTCAGCAGGTCCTGCGCGACCGTGGAGTTGCCGACGGCGAGCCCTTTCAGCACCGCGACAGTGGTCTCCCGGGCGGTGGCCCCCGCCGCGTTCGCGGCCGCGGAGAGTGCGAGCAGGCCGGACAGGCCGGAGGCGTCGCGGGCCGGCTCGATGATGCCGGGATGCATCTGGCTGTTCTTCTGCATCGCCTGCAACAGGTCGCTGTAGGTCAGCTTCTTGTCCGGCCAGCCCAGCTGCTTGGCGATCGGCTCGGGCATGGCGATCACGACCGCGCTGCGCGCCAGCGAGGTGGCCTTCTGCGGGACCAGGCCGCGCCCGGCCTGCTGCAGCCGCAACAGCCAGGTCGACGCGTCCGGCACCCAGACGTCGGGCACCTGGGTCGCCCCGTTGGCCGGGCCCACGCCGGTCAGCGTGGCGCCCTGCTGGCTGGCGATCGCCGCGGCCACCTCCACCGGTGCGGCGGCGTCCACCTGGACCTGCACGCATTTGCCCTCGGCGGTCGCGCCGTCACTGGTCCACTCGTCCGCCGCGGCACGGACCGCGGGGGCGATCTCCGGCGCCGCGGCGACCCTCAGCCGCACGTCGCCCGAGCAGTTCGGCTTGCTCAGTTGCCGGTACCCGGTCCACACTCCGCCAGCGACCACCACCAGAGCCGTCGCCGTGGCGATGGCGCGGAGGAACCCGGGAACCCTGGATGGTCGACGGTGGCGTGGCACAAGTCCCTATATTCCGGGTGACCAGGCATTACCGCCAGGTACGTTCGGCCGATACTTCACGATCAGGGCCGATTTCTTGATTTTTTCTCACGATTCGTTACCGGGTCGCAACCAACAGTCCAGCTCTCCCCTCGGCCCCACGGTTCCAGCCACCCGCTTCCCAACATCTGAACCGACGGTTGACGCCAGGGCGGGCTCGGGATCTCCTATTAAATAGGTAGGACTAGTCAGTCAAGTAGGTGAAATCGAGATTGGGATCGCTGATGGGACCTTCCCGGGTACGGGCGCTCACCGCCCTCGGCATGCTCGCCACCGTCCTGCTCGCCAGCGCGGCCTGCGGCGACGACGGCGATGCCGGCACCGCCACCGGCGCGGTCACCCTCCGGCTCGGGTACTTCCCCAACCTCACCCATGCCCCGGCCCTCGTCGGTGTGGGAAAGAACATCTTCGCGGCGAAGCTGGGCGCCGGCGTCAAGCTGGAGACCAGGAGTTTCAACGCCGGCCCGGCCGAGATCGAGGCGCTGCTGTCCGGGGCCATCGACATCGGCTACATCGGGCCCAACCCCACCATCAACGGCTTCTCCCAGTCGCGGGGCACGGCGCTGCGGGTCATCTCCGGCGCCGCCTCGGGCGGGGCCGCCCTGGTGGTCAAGCCGGGCATCACGTCTGCCGCGGACCTGAAGGGCAAGAAGCTCGCCACCCCGCAGCTGGGCAACACCCAGGACGTCGCGCTGCGCTACTGGCTCAAGCAGAACGGCCTCACCGCCACAAAGGAAGGCGGCGGCGACGTCTCGATCCAGCCGCAGGCGAACGCGGACACGCTGAGCGCGTTCCAGAACGGCGCGATCGACGGCGCCTGGGTACCGGAGCCGTGGGTCTCCCGGCTGGTCAACGCAGGCGGCAAGGTGCTGGTCGACGAGAAGACGCTGTGGCCGGACGGCAGATACGTCCTCACCAACGTCATCGTGAGCACGAAGTTCCTCAACGAGCACCGGGACGTGGTGAAGAAGTTCCTCGAGGGCCAGGTCGCGGCGAACGACTACCTGCACAGCCACCCGGCCGAGTCGCAGCAGGCGGTCTCCGACCAAATCGCCAAGCTGACCGGCAAGCCGCTGGACGTCAAGCTGATCCAGCAGGCCTGGGCGTCCCTGGAGTTCACCAACGACCCGGTCGCCTCGTCGCTGATCACCGGCGCCAGGCACGCCGAGGAGATCGGCCTGCTGAAGCCGACCGACCTGACCGGCCTGTACGACCTGTCACTGCTCAACGAGCTCCTGAAGGCCAGGGGCGAGGCGGAGGTGCCGCAGCCGTGACCGCTGCCGTGGCGCTGAACTCCGTGTCCAAGGTGTACGGGCACGGGCCCCGGGCCCTGCTGGCCCTCGACCGGATCTCGCTCGCCGTGCAGCCGGGCGAGTTCGTCTGCCTGGTCGGCGCGTCCGGCTGCGGCAAGAGCACGCTGCTGTCGCTGGTCGCCGGGCTGGACCGGCCCAGTGCCGGCACCATCCTGGTCGGCGGCCGCAGCCTGTCCGGGGACGCCGGGCGCAGCCAGGCGCCTGGCCTGATGTTCCAGGACCCGGCGCTGTTCCCCTGGCTCACGGTGGCCGCCAACGTGGAACTGCCGCTGCGGCTGCGCGGCGTGCCCCGGCCCGAGCGCCAGCGCCGCAGTGCCGAGCTGCTGGACACCGTGCACCTGGGCGAGTTCGGCCGCAGCCGGCCGCACGAGCTCTCCGGCGGCATGCGGCAGCGGGTGGCGCTGGCCCGTACCCTCGCCCTGGACACTCCGGTGCTGCTGATGGACGAGCCGTTCGGCGCGCTCGACGCAATGACCCGCGACCTGCTGCACGACGAGCTCGAGCGGATCTGGGTCGAGCGCAAGCTCACCATCGTCTTCGTCACCCACAACGTCCGCGAAGCGGTGCGGCTGGCCGACCGGGTGGTGCTGCTGTCCAGCCGGCCCGGCCGGGTGGTCTGGGAGCAGCCGGTGGACCTGCCCCGGCCGCGCCGCATCGACTCGGCCGCCGCGGCCACCCTGGCCGCCGAGATCACCGACCGGCTCCGCACGGAGGTGGCCCGCCATGGCGGCTGACCTGGTCCTCACCGACAAGAAGGAGACCTCCGGCCGGGACGCCCTGGAGACGGCGGTGAAACGCCGCCCCCCGTCGCGGGCCGCCCGGATCTGGGCCGGCGTCTGGCCGAAGGCGTTGGCGGTCGCCATCTTCCTGGCGTTCTGGCAGATCGTGGTCTGGACCGGATGGCGGCCGGACTACCTGCTGCCCGGCCCGGCGCCGGTCTTCCAGCAGCTCGGCCACGATCTGACCACGCTGGACCTGTGGCGGGCCATCGGCACCACGATGCAGCGCGGCGTCGCCGGTTTCGCCCTCGCCGCCGCGGTCGGCTTGGCCGTCGGGCTCGCGGTGGCGCGCAGCCGGATCCTCCGCTCGGCCATCGGGTCGATGATCACCGCGCTGCAGACCATGCCCTCGATCGCCTGGTTCCCGCTGGCTATCCTGCTCTTCCGACTCACCGAGAGCGCCATCGGCTTCGTCATCGTGCTCGGCGCCGCCCCGTCCATCGCCAACGGCGTCATCGCAGGCGTCGACTACGTCCCGCCGATCCTGCTGCGGGCAGGACGCAACATCGGCGCGCACGGCATCAAGCTGTACCAGCACGTCATCGCGCCGGCTGCGCTGCCGTGGATCGTCGCCGGCCTCAAGCAGGGCTGGGCGTTCGCCTGGCGCAGCCTGATGGCCGGCGAGCTGCTCGTGATCATCGCAAGCAAGCCCTCGGTGGGCGTCCGGCTCCAGTTCGCCCGGGAATTCGCCGACGCGTCCAGCATGATCGCGACCATGATCGTGATCCTGGTGATCGGCCTGCTGGTTGACGTGGCCTTCAGCAGCGCGGACCGGAGGATCCGGGCCCGTTGGGGAGTGCTCGACCAAGCCGGCCGGTAGCCGGCCCGGGAGGGGACCTCGTGCACATTTCGGCGCGCAGTGACTACGCGGCGCGGGCCATGCTGGCCATCGCGGCGGACGCCCCGCTGCTGGTCAAGGCGTCCACCCTGGCCCGGGCCCAACAGATCCCGCTCACCTTCCTGCACGGCATCCTGCTCGACCTGCGCCGGGCCGGCCTGCTGCACAGCCACCGCGGCAACGACGGCGGGTATTCGCTGACCCGCCCTGCCGCTGAGATCACGATCGGGGACGTGCTGCGGGCCACCAGCGGCTCGCTCGCCTCGGTCCGCGGCCGCCCCGCCGAATACGCTGACTACCCGGGCGCGGCCGCCGCCCTGCGCGAGGTCTGGCTCGCCGTGCACGCCGCCATCCGGGAGGTGGTCGACCAGGTCTCGCTGGCCGACCTGCTCACCTCGCCTGCCGGCGTGCCGACCTACCGTCGCCGGCAATGAGAAAGCTGGCGACAAAGCGGACTTCCTACGCCGCCAACCTCGTGATCAGCCTGCCGGGACCAGCGGGTTGCGCTGCCGGCCCAAGCCGGCGACCTCCACCTCCATCACATCGCCGGCGGTCAGGTAGGGGAACCGGCCGGACAGCGCCACGCCCTGCGGCGTTCCGGTGTTCAGCACGTCGCCCGGCTCCAGCACGGTGAACTGGGACAGGTACCAGACCAGGTGCGCCACCCCGAAGATCATGTCCTTTGTAGAGGAGTCTTGCCGCGGCTCGCCGTTGACCCAGGACCGCAGCGGCAGGTCCTGCGGGTCGGGCACCTCGTCCGGGGTGACCAGCCACGGTCCCAGCGGGTTGAACGTCTCGCAGCTCTTGCCCTTGGACCACTGCCCGCCCGACCGGTCGACCTGGAACTCCCGCTCGGAGACATCGTTGGAGACCGCGTACCCGGCGACGTGGTCGAGGGCGTCCGCGGGCGACTGCAGGTACCGGGCGGTGCGGCCGATCACCACCGCCAGCTCCACCTCCCAGTCGGTGCGGCGGGAGCCGCGCGGGATGCGTACCTCGTCGTACGGGCCGACGACGGTGTTGGGGGCCTTGTAGAAGATGACCGGCTCGGCGGGCGGTGGCGCGCCGGTCTCGGCGGCGTGCGCGGCGTAGTTCATCCCGATGCACAGCACCACGCCGGGCCGGGCGATCGGGGCGCCGACCCGCTGCCCGGCGATGTCGATCTCGGGCAGCTCGCCGGCGGCGAGCGCGGCCCGCGCCCGGTCCACGCCCGAGGCCCCGTCCGCCCCTGGCGACAGGAACGCGCCGTCGATGTCCGCGGTGATGCCGGACAGGTCGTAGTGCCGCCCGTCCGCGCCGGCGAGCACCGGCCGCTCCGCACCGGCCGGGCCGACCCGCATGAACCTCATGAGCCCTCCCCATCGTCATGATCGCGAGAAAATCCTATAGGATTCGCGCCGTGCGGGTAACCCTCGCGGACGGCGTCTACGAGTCGGTCAAAGCGCTGATCATGGATCACGTGCTGGCCCCCGGCGGTCGGGTGACCATCGACGCGCTCGCCCGGCAGCTCGGCGTCTCCCCCACCCCCGTGCGCGAGGCACTGGCCCGCCTGGAGTCCGAGGGCCTGGTCCGCAAGCGGCCGCTGGCCGGCTACACCACCACGCCGTTGCTGACCCGGGCGGAGTTCGAGGACCTGTTCGAGATGCGGATGCTGCTGGAGCCGGCGGCCGCGCGGCGGGCCGCCGGCGCAGGGTTGAGCGCCGCCGACACCGCGTCGTTGCGGCGGGAGGCGGACCTGCCCGATCCGCCGCCGGACGCCGCCGCGCATCCCCCCACCCGTCGCACTTCGCCCGGGTACGCCAGCTTCGCCGCGTTCACCGCCCAGGACGCGCGCTTCCACAACCTGCTCGCGGAGCGCTCGGGCAACCGCATGCTGTACGAGTCGGTGGTGCGCCTGCACGCCCACCTCCACCTGCACCGGCTGGACTTCCCGGTCGCCCACTACGGCATCAGCGCCGTGGAGCACCACCGGATCGTGGACGCGATCGCCGCGGGCGACCCGGACGCCGCGGCGGCCGCGATGCGCGCCCACCTGACCGCGGCCCGGGAGCGCCACATCGCCCACTTCGACGGAAGGTAGCCGTGCGGATAGCCCTCTTCATCACCTGCGTCAACGACCTGCTCTTCGCGCAGACCGGGCAGGCCGTGGTACGCATCCTGGAGCGGCTGGGCCACCAGGTCGACTTTCCGGCCGAGCAGACCTGCTGCGGGCAGATGCACGCCAACAGCGGGTACCGCGACGAGGCGATCGGGCTGGCCGAACGGTTCGTCCGGACGTTCCAGCGGTACGACGCGGTGGTCGCCCCGTCGGGCTCCTGCGTGGCGATGGTGCGGGAGTCGTACCCCCGGCTCATCGGCGGCGCGGTCCCCCCGGTCTACGAGCTGTCGGAACTGCTGGTGGACGTGCTCGGGGTGACCGACCTCGGCGCCCGCTTCCCGCACCGGGTCACCTACCACCCGACCTGCCACGGCCTGCGCATGCTGCGGCTGGGCGACCGGCCGCTGCGCCTGCTGCGCGCGGTCCGCGACCTCGAGCTGGTCGAGCTGCCCGGCGCCGAAGAGTGCTGCGGCTTCGGCGGCACCTTCGCGCTGAAGAACGCCGACGTCTCGGCGGCGGTCCTCGCCGACAAGTGCGCCGCTGTCCGGCGGACCGGCGCCGAGTACGTCACCGCCGCGGACAACTCCTGCCTGATGCACATCGCCGGCGGACTGTCCCGAGCAGACAGTGCTACCAAGGCCATCCACTACGCGGAGATCCTGGCGCATGAGTAACCCCATCGCGGCTCCCCGGCCGTTCCCGGCCGCCGCCCACGACAAGCTGGCCGACCGGCAGCTGCGGGCCAACCTGCACCGGGCCACGCACACCATCCGGGACAAGCGGCTGCGGGTCGTGGCGGAGCTGCCCGACTGGCAGCGGCTGCGCGAGGCGGCCAGCGCGCTCAAGGCGGACGCGAAGTCCCGCCTGCCCGAGCTCCTGACCCAGTTCGAGGCCGCGGCCACCGCGGCCGGCGCCACCGTGCACTGGGCCCGCGACGCCGCCGAGGCGTGCGCGGTGGTGGCCGACCTGGTCCGTTCCGCGGGCGCGACCGAGGTGGTCAAGGTCAAGTCGATGGCCACCCAGGAGATCGGCCTCAACGAAGCGCTGGAAGCGGCCGGCATCGCCGCCACCGAGACCGACCTGGCCGAGCTGATCGTCCAGCTCGCCGAGGACACCCCTTCGCACATCCTGGTGCCCGCGATCCATTACAACCGCACGCAGATCCGGGACCTGTTCCGCACCCGGATGGCCGGCGCGCCCGCCGACCTGACCGACGACCCGCCGGCACTGGCCGAGGCGGCCCGCCGGCACCTGCGCGCGAAGTTCCTCTCCGCCACGGTCGGCATCTCCGGCGCCAACTTCGCGGTCGCCGAGACGGGCAGCCTGGTCGTGGTCGAGTCCGAAGGCAACGGCCGGATGTGCCTGACCCTGCCGCAGACGCTCATCTCGGTGGTGGGCATCGAGAAGGTGGTGCCCACCTTCCGCGACCTGGAGGTCTTCCTCCAGCTGCTGCCGCGTTCGTCGACCGGCGAGCGGATGAACCCGTACACCTCGATCTGGACCGGGGTGACGCCGGGCGACGGGCCGGAAAATGTCCACATCGTACTGGTGGACAACGGCCGCACCACCACCCTGGCCGACCCGGTCGGCCGCCAGGCGCTGCACTGTATCCGCTGCTCGGCCTGCCTGAACGTGTGTCCGGTCTACGAACGGGTGGGCGGCCACGCCTACGGCTCGGTCTATCCGGGGCCGATCGGGGCGATCCTGTCCCCCCAGCTGACCGGCGAGGGCTTCAACCGGACCCTGCCCTACGCGTCCACGCTCTGCGGCGCGTGCTACGACGCCTGCCCGGTGCGGATCAACATACCCGAGGTGTTGGTCCACTTGCGACAGACCGGCCCGCACCCCCGGGCCGAGCGAGCCGGCATGCGCGCCATGTCATGGCTGATGTCCGACCGGCGGCGGTACGCGGCGGCGCTGCGGGCCGCCCGGCGCGGCGCCGCTCCGCTCCGGCTGGTGGCCCGGCGGGCCGCCAAGCGCCGCGGATCGGTTCCGAGCGAGGGCGATCAGCGCGAGACGGTACGCCGGCTGCCGTGGCCGCTGTCCGCCTGGACGGCGAGCCGGGACGCGCCGCTGCCGGCCGGGCCGACCTTCCGGGAATGGTGGGAGAAGGAACATGGGCGCTCGTGAGGTGATTCTGGACCGGATCCGCGCAGCTCTGGGTCCGTCGCCGATCCGCGTCGAGGTGCCCCGCGAGTACCGCACCGGCGGCGTGCCCGACGTGGACCTGTTCGTGGACCGGCTGGTCGACTACCGCGCGGCGGTTCGCCGGTGCGGCCCAAATGACCTCGCCGCCGCCGTCGCCGAGGCGCTCGCCGACACCCGGGTGCTCGCCGTCCCGCCCGGGCTGCCCGGCGAATGGCTCACGGCGTACCACGGAGAGGTCGTGCGCGACGGCGACCCGCGACCGCTGTCCGTGGCCGACCTCGACGCGCCGGGGGTGACCGCGCTGACCGGGTGCGCGGTGGCCATCGCGGAGACCGGCACGCTGGTGCTGGACGCCGGACCGGACCAGGGCCGCCGGGTGCTCACCCTCGTCCCCGACCACCACGTCTGCGTGGTCCATGCCGGACAGATCGCGGCCGGGGTGCCGGACGCGCTGGCCCGGCTGGCCGATCCGACCCGCCCGCTCACCTTCGTCTCAGGGCCCTCGGCCACCAGCGACATCGAGCTGGACCGGGTAGAGGGCGTACACGGCCCGCGCCGCCTGGAGGTCATCGTCGTGGAACCATCAGGTCCATAGTGGACGACGGCTGCGCACGCTCGGCCAGACCGGGCCGGGAGGCGATCAGCCGAGCCAGGACGCGAAGCCGACCAGGGTGACCGCGCAGAGCAGCGTGGTGACGACGACCGAGTCGCGGGCGAGGCTCGCGGCGCGCCGGTAGCGCGCGGCGAACACGAAGACGTTCTGCGCGGTGGGCAGACCGGCGGTGACCACCGCGGCGAGCATCGGCCGGCCGTCCAGGCCGAGCAGGTACCGGCCGGCCAGGTAGGCGACCGCGGGCTGCGCGAGCACCTTGAGCCCGACCAGGGTGAGCACCCGGGACCGCGGCACCTCCGGCCGGCCGGCCGGGCCGGCACCCGCGGCAAGCGACAGGCCCAGGGCGAGCAGGGCGGTCGGCACGGCCGCCGAGCCGACCAGCTCGAACGGGCGCAGCACCTCCTCCGGTGGTCGCCACCCGCCCGCCGCCAGCACCAGGCCGGCGGCCGAGGCCAGCATGATGGGGTTGCGCACCGGCAGCATCGCGACCCGGGGCCGGCCGTCGCCGGTGAGCTCGAGGATCGCCAGCGCCAGCGGGGCGGCGACCACCACCTGGAACAGCAGGACGGGCGCGGCGAAGGAGACGTCGCCCAAGGCGTATGCGGCGACCGGGATGCCCAGGTTCGCCGCGTTGACGTACGAGGCACACAGGCCGGCCACCACGGCCTCGCCGACCGGCCAGCGCCACCAGTACCGGGCCAGCGCCAGCGCGGCGACCTGGACGACCAGCGCGCTGAGCACGAACGCGGCCAGCGCCGGGGTGAGCACGTCGTGCGGCCGCGAGGTGGCGAGCGTGACGAACAGCAGTGCCGGCGTGGCCACGAAGAAGACCAGACGGGCGAGCACCGTGTCGGCGTACGGGCCGAGCAGCCCGTACCGTCCGACGAGCCAGCCGGCAGCGGCGACCGCCCAGATCGCGACGAACGCGACGAGCAGGCCCCGCATCCCTCCCCCTCGCGCGCGGCAGGCGTCAGCCGACGAGCTCGTCCACGTAGCACCACCGCCAGGTCTCGCCGGGCTCGAAGGACCGTATCACCGGGTGCGGCTCGCCGGCCTTGGTGGTCTCGCGGTGATGCACGGTCGCGTGCTTGTGCGGCGACGAGTCACAGCAGCCCACGTGCCCGCAGTCCAGGCACAGCCGCAGGTGCACCCAGTTCTGCTCGCCCATCGCGAGGCAGTCCTGGCAGCCCTCGGTGGTCTGCGGCTCCGGGTCCGTGGCCGGGTCCCGGTGCGCGTCCAGGTGAACGCAGCTCATCCGTCCTCACTCATCCGTCGGTCGGTCCGGCTCAACATCGACTCTTCCAGGTCCATGTCGCGCTGCGCACGGCGCAGCACCTCTTCAGCTATTTGGCCGCCATCGCGCGCGGCCCGGAAGACCTGGCGCTCGGCGTCGAGCATTACCCGGCGCAGCCGCACGTACGCCTGGGAGGGGGTCTCCCGCGCGGTACCCCCCAGCCGTTCCCAGGCACTGTTGCTCCGGCGCTCGGTCAACGCCCGCAGCTGCTCGACGACATCGGCCGGGGCGCCCTCCGCGTGCGCCTCGAGCCGCTCCCGGGCGGCCCGGCTGGCCCGCTGCTGCACCGCCGCCTCGGCCAGCGCGTCCGCGGTCGGGTCGTCCTTGGGCAGCCGCAGCCAGCGGGCGACCTTCGGCAGGGTCAGGCCGTGCAGCACCAGGGTCACGATGATCACCGCGAAGGCGATCCAGACGAACAGGTCGCGCGGGTACGCCCGGCCGTTCAGGTCGGGTGGCAGCGCCAGTGCCGCGGCGAGGGTGACCACGCCGCGCATGCCGGCCCACCCGATGATGGCCGGCACCGAGGGAGGCGGGCTGGGGTCGCGCCGGCGGAGCCTCGGCAGGAGCCGGGGCAGGTAGGTCGCCGGGTACACCCAGACGAACCGGGCGATGATCAGCGTGCCCAGGACCGCCGCGGTGACCACGACCACGGTGCCGGTCGGGGTGCGCAGCTCGCCGACGATGTCCCGCAGCTGGAGTCCGACCAGGACGAACACCAGGCCCTGGAGCAGGAAGTTGGCGATCCGCCAGAAGAACTCCATCTGCAGCCGGGAGGCGGCCGACATCAGCCACGGCATGCGGTTGCCCAGCGAAATCCCGGTGATCAGGACGGCGATCACCGCCGAGGCGTCGATCGACTCGGCGGCCAGCGCGACGGCGAACGGGGTCAGCAGCGACAGCGAGTTGTCCAGCAGCGGATCGGTCACCCGGCCGTGGATGAACCCGAACAGCACCGCACCCGCGATGCCCACCACGATGCCGCCGCCGACGGCGATCGCGGTGTCCCGCGCGATGTGCTCCGGACCCACGGACGCGCCGGTCGCGGCGGCGACGGCCAGCCGGAACAGCGTCAGCGACGACGCGTCGTTGACCAGGCTCTCCCCCTCGAGCAGGGTCACCACGCGGCGGGGCAGCCCGACCCGGCGGGCGATCGCGGTGGCGGCGACCGCGTCCGGCGGGGCGGTCACCGCGCCCAGCGCCAGGCACGCCGCGAACGGCACCTCGGGCAGGAGCGCGTGCACGACCAGGGCCACCGCGAACGCGGTGAACAGCACCAGCCCGACCGCGAGCAACAGGATCGGTCGCAGGTTGAACCGGAAGTCCGGGGCGGAGGTCTCCTTCGCCGCCACGTAGATCAATGGCGGCAGGATGCCGACCAGCACCAGCTCGGGGTCGAGCCGGATCTCGGGCAGGCCCGGCGCGAACGACAGCAGCAGCCCGACGACCACCAGCACGATCGGGTAGAGCAGGCCCAGCCGGCGGGCCAGCGCCGCGGCGACCACGACGATCGCGACCAGGCCCACGCCCTGGATGAGTACCTCCACGGCAGTAATCCTGGCGCATGGCAGGGCGCAGGTGAGTCCCGGCCGATCAAGAGGCGTGGAGCACCGTCAAAAGACCAGGCGCTGGATCACCGCGGGGATCGCCTGCTCAGGCGGTCATCGGCTGGCCTGTCTCCAGCAGGGTCTTGAGCCCGGCGAGCGGGCGGTCTCTTACCATCGGTACCTGTACCAGTTGGTTCATCCCGGGAGGCTTAGCCATGGCGCGGCAGCGGATTGACGTCAAAGTGACGACGCCGGCGGACCCCGACACCGTGTACAAGCTGCTGGCGGACCCGACCACCTGGCCCACCTGGTCGCCCATCGGCTCGTACGCCGAGGAGCCAGGCAGTGGCGACCGGCTGTTCCGCACAGGACGGATCACCAGCCGGGAACGGGTGGTGGAAGCCGACCCCGGGCGCCGGCTGAGCTACGAACTCGTCTCCGGCTTGGCGATCCGGCAGTACCGGGCGGATATCGACCTCGCCCCGGTCGACGGCGGCACCAGCATCCACTGGCACTCGTCGTTCCTGCCGAAGGTGCCCGGCACCGGGTGGCTTTACCGGCGCACCTTGCAGCGGTTCGTCGAGCAGTGCGCCAAGGGCCTGGCGGAGTACGCGGCCCGTTCAGGCGCGTCCCGGTAGTCGAGCAAGTCGAAGTGGACGGTACCGCCCACTCCCTCCCGGAACGCCCGTGAATGGTAGCGTCGTCCCGCTGGCGATTGGACCTCGTCGGCGCAGGTACGGCCGCCAATCTGGGGGAGGTTGGTCTTGAAGGCAACCCGGGCGCTGCTCGCGGTCGCCCTGATCCTCGCCGCGGGGGCGTGTGGCGACGACGCGGGCGAGTCCGCGCGCAAGGCGGTCACCGGCGCGGCCGGCGCGCTGCGCGACGCGAAGACGGCGACCGTCCACTTCGACGTCAAGCTGCTGAGCCCGAACCTCACCGACGTCGCGCAGTGGGCCGGCACCAGCAAGGTGAAGTACGGCGACCCGGATGTCTCGGACACCGAGTACAGCCGGGCCAGCGTCGTGGTGCCGACCCTCCAGCCCAGGCCGGGCCAGCCGCTGAGCAGCACCTACGACATCGACCTACGGGAGATCTCGATCGGCCCGGTCCGCTACCAGAAGTCCAGCAAGCTGCGCCTGGCGGCCGGCAAGTCGTGGGTGAAGCTGCCGGAGGGCAGCTACGTGCACTACGGCACGGACAAGGCCAACCCGGACCTCGTCGTCATCGACCCGCAGCGGTACCTGAAGATGCTGGCAAACCTCTCGACCGGGCTCGCGTACTCCGGTGACACCGGGAAGACCGAGACGGTGGACGGCGCGCAGACCCGGGTCTACCGCATCGACTGCACGCTCGGCCGGTCCGGCGGCTGCGACACCGGGCCCCTGCCGGCCGTTTTCGTCTCGACGTTCTCCGGTACCGACAGCCAGCTCAGCCTGACGCTTTGGCTGGATACCGACGGCCGCCTCCGCAAGCTCGCGGTCGACGGGGACCTGGACGCCGGCCCCAACAGCGTCACCGGCGAGCAGAAAACGATCTACAAGCTCACCGCGACGATGACCCTCACTGACTTCGGAAAGCCGGTCGAGGTCGCCGAACCCCCGGCGGACCAGACCACCACCGAGCACGAGCTGGCGCTATAGGTCCTCGTCCGCCCAGAGGAGCAGCATCCGCACCTGGTCCGCGGGGATCTCGACGCCGGTGGCGCTGCCCGGGTTGACCGACATGCCGCGGCCCTCCGGCCACCGGACCAGCAGGATCGGGAACGACACGCGGATGCTCGGCGGTGGCACCGGATGCGCCCGCTGCAGCGCCGCCGTCGAGGTGAACACCTCGATCGACGACCCGGTGACCCGCCACGGGAAGTCCGGCTCGAACAGCGCGCTCGCGTCCGGGACCGGGCGCGCGGTCGGCAGCACGACCACCGAGTCAAGCAGGATCCGCACGTACCCGTCGATGTCGCCCTGGCTCGCGGCGTCGGCCAGCGCCTCGTCGGCGTCCACCTCGACGGCCGGCAGCGCGCCGGTCGCGGCCTCCTCGGCCGCCGCGTCCAGGATCAGTTCACCCGCCGTGGGCAGGGCCAGCTCACCCAGCGCGGCGCGCTCGACCGCCCCGATCTCCACGTACGCGTCGATCGGCGTGCCCGGGTTCACCGCCAACCGCCACTGCGGCATCGGCCACTTGCGCCGCAGCTCCGGGTAGGTGGTCAACACGTACCCGCCGGCGACCGCGCTCACCTGCGCGACCACCATCGCCTCGATGGAGGTGAAGACCGGCAGGAAGGTCTGCCCGAACATGTTCACCGTGACGAACTGCTGCCCCTCCGGCGGCGCGGTCAGGAACTGGGGCAGGTAGAGCTCGGCGTTGCTGAGGATCCGGAAGTAGTTCGCCTGGTCGCCGGAGGCGAGAGCCTCCGCGAGGGCCTGCTCGGTCGGGTTGGCCGGCGCCCATGCTGGCCCGGTGGGCGCTCCACCGGCCGGCCCGGTGGCCGCCTCGCCCGCCGGACCGGCGGGCGCTCCACCGGCCGGCCCATCCGGCTGCCCCGGCACGGCCGCCGACCTCGGCGAGGCCGGCGGGGTTGCCCAGCCGTCGGGGCCGGTCGGCCAGGTCATGCCGCCCTCCGCCGGGTAGGCAGGGCGGTGCCGATCCGCGGGTCATCCAGCAGTCGTGCCGGTCCCGCCGCCGCCAGCGCCCGCAGCGCCTCCGGCACGTCGCGCAGCGCGGTCCAGAACGCGGTGAAGTCGTCCGCGACGCGGTGCAGCAGCCGCGCGCAGATCTCCTCGGCGGTCAGCTCGTCCCGGTCGCGCGGGTCGTCGTCGTCCCAGTACCAGACCGAACCCTCGTCGCCGCCCCGCACCCGGACCGCGATCAGTCCCCCTTGGACATAGCCGACCGCGAGGAAGTCGGCGGTCAGCCGGTCGCCGAACCAGGCGTTCGCGTACACCAGGTCCTGCATCCAGTCCTGCCTGGACAGTCCGAAGAACGGCTGGTCGACCAGGAAACCGAAGCCGGGGTGCACGGCCGGGGTGGCCGGGCGCCCACCGTTGGTGCGGGCCAGGAAGTCACGGTACGCCGGCGGCAGGGCGTACCCCAGGTGCTCCTCGACCTTGGCCACCGCGTCGCTGGACAGCCGCTCGGTGACCAGGATGGACGGTGGCCCGCCGGAGGTCCCGGGCAGGCCGCGGCGACGGCGGTCGGCCCCGCCGGTGCTCACCCCGCCGAGGTGGCGGAACGCGCCGTGCAGCTCGACCGGGACGAGGGCGATGCGCCTGGTCCGGCCCAGATGCGCCCATGTCCAGCCGGCGGGTGTCGGGGTGCCGAGGGCCTCGCTTGCGCGCAGCACGTCCAGTACTCGGGCCTCGTCGACGCCGAGATCCGGCGAGGCGGGCGGCAGCTCGGCGACTGCGCGGGCGTACGGCGTCCAGTCCGGGAAGCCCCACGGATCGACGCCGACGCCGTTGCGGTACCGGATCCGCAGCATCGGCGAACCCGGATGGATCACCTGGAACGCGTACTGCGCACCGGGAATCATCGGCTCGCCGCCGGCTGGTCGCGCCGCCGGGACAGGACGACGAGCCCCGCGATCACCAACACGTCCCAGACGATCAACAAGGTCCAGACCAGGCCGGCCCCGACGAAACCGACCGCGGCGAGCGGGAGTAGCAGGACTCCGAGCACCGCGATCCACCGGCCGAACACCTCGATCGGCTCGTCGAGCAGCGTGGCCCGGTATCGCTTGCCGTTGAGAGCCAGGCCGAGCAGGTAGACCAGCAGCCCGCCGACCACCAGGCCCGCCGCGCCGCCGCCGAGCGGGACCCCGCTGCGCTCGATGCCGTCATCGTGCGGGCTGGCCAGGCCCGGGAGGGCGGCGTACGCGCCGAACGCCCCGCCAGCGCAGCCCAGCAGGGCGATCGGATACACGATGAGCATCCCCCAGCCGCTGCCGCGCACCACGACCGCCATGGTGGCTGTCCTCCTCTACGCCCCCGCCGTCAGTCCTTCCGCTCCCCGGTCTCCGGATCCAGGCCCAGAAACTCCCGCGCCCTCTTCTTGCGCTCCAGCTCCTGCTCGGGCGGCGGCGGCCACGGCTCCCCGCCCATGATCTCCGCCGCCCGCGCCCAGTACTCGCGCTCCGCCTCCGGCGACGGCGGCCGCGCGTGCTCGGGATCGGCGCCCTCCGGCGTGTGCTCGGCGTCGTCCACTCCGTGCCTG
This sequence comes from Micromonosporaceae bacterium, assembly GCA_019689695.1. Taxonomy (GTDB): domain Bacteria; phylum Actinomycetota; class Actinomycetes; order Mycobacteriales; family Micromonosporaceae; genus JADGHA01. The sequence goes on from JADGHA010000002.1 coordinate 26,648, forward strand.
GCCTGCCACTCGTCGTGCCAGCGGGCCAGCTCGGCCAGCTTGCGCCGGCGCTCCGGGTCCATCTCCAGCGCCACGGCCTCCCCTTCCATCGGCACCGGCGCCGGCTACACCGCCACCCGCGCCGCGACCGTCTCGCGGGTCCACTCCGCTGGCTGTCCGGCGGCCGCGGTCACCGCCCACCGGTAGATGTCCAGCGCCGCGCCGAACTCCAGCAGATAGTACCGGTACGAGAAGAACTCCAGCACGACCGCGTCTGCGCTCCGGCTGATCCGCGGTTCGGCCACGAGCGATGCGTCCACCGCGGGGTACTGGCGGACGAGCGCGTCAACGTCGCGGACCAGCCAGCCGGACCGATGTGACTCGGTGGCTGCGAAGGGCTTGACCACCGGGCCGCCGATGTCGTGGCCGGAGTACAGCTCGCCGAGCAGCTCCGCGTAAGCCAGCGGGTCCAGATCCTCGCCGAGCCGGCGCCCGAGCGCCCGCATCGTCGCAACGTCGTTGAGGAACAACACGTCGCCGTCGCGGGGGAACACCAGCCCGTACGTCACCACGAAGTTGTCCATGAACCCGTTGGCGACCGCTCGGACCGCCTCGTCGACCCAGGCCTCGCCGGCGATGAGCCAGTCGGCGTCGGCGAGCGTGTAAGCGAACGACGAGGTGCTCAGCGCGGTGTACTCCGGGTTGTCCCACCGCTTCTCGAGGCGCTCGCTGGGGGCGAACGCCACCCGCCTGAGCGCCTCGACGGCCCGGTCGGCCCGCATCACTGCCCCTCTCCTGCTGGCTCGGCCGCCATACTCTCACAGCTGGCCGCTACTGCCCCGCGATCGACGCACGGGCCTGGTCCACCAGGTGCAGCACGAGCGCACCCAACCCCTGCGGTGTCACATCGGCGGGACCCCGGCGCGCCAGCTCCTCCATCGGCGTCCCGGGCTCCGCCTGCCCGAATAGCGAGTCGGGCTCGCAGACGTACGGCACGGCGACCAGCTCACCCCCGGCTACCTGCAGCATCACGGCCACACTGCGCCGGGCGAACTCGGCCACCGAAAGCGGAATCGGGAAAGGCTCGGTCAAGGCAATACGCATCCGCTCCGGATCGTCCACCCCCCCCGCCGCGGCGAGCACCGCCGCCAGCACCGCGCCGACTGCGGCGGCGCCCACCGCGGACCGGGTCCGCGCCACCGGCGTCCGCCACCGCGGCGGGTCACCTGTCACGGGCACCGCCTGCAGCTGGTCATCGGTCTCGAACACCACCGCCCGACCGGCAGCCGGCAGCCCGGTGGGGGGCGGCGGCGCCGGATGCGCCGGCTGGTGCTCGGCGAAGACCGCCAGATAGTCCCCATAGGCCAACGGCAGGTCGAGCGCGGTCAGCCGGTCGAACAGTGCGCGGCCCAGCCGCTCCAGCTCACCGCGGTAGTCCAGGGACAGCTCGAAGTCGTACCCCGCGTACGGAGTGTCGGCGGCCCACTCCGGGTCGACCCGGTCCAGCGTCAGGTGGCCGAAGCCCTCCTCGCCGAGCCAACCCCGCGCATCGACCGCGAACACGAAGTCCTCGCCGGAGTACGCGTAGCCGGTGACCTCCAGGGCCTCCGCCACCCGGTGCGCCAGCGAGTGCGCCGAACCCGGGTAACGCGCATAGATCTCGACCGTGCTGCCCATCAGACCACCCAGCGCATCAGTCCGCGAACCGGCTTCGCATCTCGTCCTGGAACATCGCCTGCCACCGCTGCAGAGTCTCCCGCCGGAACCGCTTCGGGTTCTCCTGGTACACCGCGCGGCCGTGCGGCGTCCAGAACGCCGACTCCGGCACCGCGTCGTGGCCCTCCGGGATGAACTTGAGGATCTCCCCGATCGCCGCGATCGCCAGCTCGAACGAACGCTTGCGCTCGCCGTCGACGGCGGGGTCACCGGTCGCGGGCGCGCCGCCGGCGCGCACACCGGTGTCGGCGACCAGCTGCCACTCGCCTGGGTCGAGCAGCTGCGAGGGCTCCGGACCACCGAAGAACAGCACGTCATCGGGGCCGGGGACGGCGGGCCGCTCGGGCAGCCGGAACACGAACTCGCGCGGCGTCCCGCAGCCCTCGCACGTGCCGTAGTACCGCCGGGCCGGCTCGCCCTCGTCGCTGGCGAGTGCGCTCTGCCACGCCGTCTCGGCGCTCTGGCAACGCTCGCATGGGTGCAGGTCCATGTAGAGATGGGCCTCGTCCCGGCTACGGACGACCGGCAGCGCCACCTGGTACCTCCGCTTCTTCGCCGCTCCGCCAATCTAACAGGCGGCGATGTCCCGACCACGCTCGATCGGGTGCGCGCCGCCCGGGCGGCACCGCCTCACGGCCGGGCCCAGAGCCTGGCCGAGCCGGCGAGCGCGCTGCGCTGGTACGGCGGCAGGTCGTCGCCGGTCCAGACCACCTCGACCTGCGGCGCGTCCTCGCCCACCTGGACCAGCCGGCGCTGCGCCCGGTGCGCCAGCTCCCACGCCTCGGTCCGCGGGTCGGCCTGGGCCAGGTACACCCGCCGGGCGCCGGCCGGCGGCCCGTCCGCCTCGCACCGCCAGGCCCGCCAGACCGCCGCCACGTCGCCGTGCCGGGACAGCGTGTCCATGGCGATGTCGTCGGTCAGGTCGGTGAGGTCGTCCGCCAGGTCGGCCAACTCCGGCGGCGGCCCGGCGGCCAGGTCGAGCGTGGCCGGGATGCGCGCGCCGGCGGTCTTCAGCACCTGCGGCGGCGCGGGGAGGAAGGCGTAGTCGGGCGCCGGGGTCTCCTCGGCGATGGTGACCTGGGCCAGCCCGACGGGCTCGGGACCGACGGCGTCGAGCACATCCAGCACCTCGCGCAGCAGCCCCACCTCCGCCGCGGTCAGCGGCACGCCCAGCTCGACCGCGGACGCCGAAACCACGTCCGGCAGCTGCACCAGGTCGCCTCCACCCAGTAGTGAGCGGGCGTGGGTGGTCAGCTTGTCCGGAACGCGCCCGGCCAAACGCAGCAGCATCCGGTGCAGCCCCGAGTAGATCCGCCAGACCGTCTCATCCATCCCGGGCCTCCTCGATGACGATGATCTCGGTGCAGTCCCCGGTAAGCCGCGGGGTCACCGACCTGGTGCTCTCTGTTCGATCTGGTCCCAGGTGGCGTTTAGGTCGCGGGTGGCTGGGCCAATCTGCGCCCTCGCCTGTCTCGGGTCGCCAAGCGAGCCGGCGTGCGCCGCGGCGATCGCCGGTGGCTGTCCACCCATTTCGCAGTCCATCTTGGACATCGCGCTCCGGTGCTCGCGAGGTCTTTGTTGTCAACCTGCTTCGCGGGCTTCCCGCTACGCACGACGCCGGCCCAGCATAATGGGTGACATGACGACCAGCGGCGACCGGAGCACGGTAACCCTGTTGAACAAGCCGATGGACCGCGAAGGTTGGTCGGCCGAAGTGGTGACCCTGGAGGTGCTTCCGGCAGGCGACCTGACGCTGCGGAGCCACGCTTCCGGACGCGCCGTCGAAATGGTCATGGGTGATGGCGTCACCGAGTACGACCGGGCGTGGACAGTTTCCGCCGGCCAGCTGGAGCAGCTGCGGCAAGCGTGCATACGAGATTTGTTCCCGGACACCACCGCCCTCAACGCCTGGCTGGCCAGGTCCGGCGTCCAGGCCGAGCCCGGCGAGTGGTACGGGTTCACCGTCCGTCCGGTCGACGACCGGCAGTTCCTGCTGGAGGCGGTCCGTACGATCATCGGCCTGGAGGACGACGACGAAGGCACCAAGATGGCCGACAGGTTCATCGGCTGGCTTGCCGCACAGAACATCAGCCACACCGTGGAGCAGCACACAGGCCGCGGCTGACTAGTCGGGCATCAGCGCGGACCGCAAGAGCTGCGGATCGACGAGGTCGGGTGACGCCGCCTGCGCGGGAGCTGCCGCGCTCCCGCCCGCAGCGCCCGGACCGCTGCTCTGCGCCGCCGCGGCGCGCGGAGTGCTCGGCCCGCCGGTTTCGATGCCTTGCATAGCTTCCAGGAGGCGACGCGCCGCGCTGCCGGGCGGGAACTGCCGGTCGAGGTATTCGCGCAGTTCAAGGGCGCGCTGCCGGTGCTGGTCCAGGGCCTCGAGAACCTGCTTCACGTGCGCCGCCCAGGCCGGCAGCCGCTGCTGGCCAATCCGTTCCAGGGCGCTTCGGATCGCCTCGGGGGTCAGCGTGCCATCCTCCGCGGTGACCGCCGCGAGCGCGTCGCGCAGCGCCTGGACGGTTACGCCGTCGCGAACTGTCGCCGGCTCTCCGAGCTCTGCCGGCACGTAGTGCGGATCGCCGAAGAAGAGGCCGGCGCCGGTCCCTTCGCCGACCACGACCGGGACGCCGGCACGAGCCGCTTCGCTGGCCACCAGTCCGAAACCCTCGTGCATGGACGGCATCATCACCAGGTCCGCCTGGTAAAGATCGGCCAGCAGCTCGGCCTTGTTCGTGGTGAACGGCTTGACCACGACCTCGTTCCCCGCGATCTCGGACAGCTGCCTGGCCTGGATCGCCGCCGCCGCACTGTCCGGTGCCCCACGCACCGTCAGGTGGGCGTCCACGCCGTCCGCGCGCAGCTCCGCGATGAGCTCGGCGGCGAAGTCCACGCCCTTGATCGGGTCGCCGGCCCGGCCCTGGACCAGGATCTCGAATCCGGCCCGGTCCGGCGGTCGCGGTGGCGGGCCCCCCGCCACCGCGGGCATGTCGGAGATGATCTCGTGGACCGGCGGGGCGACCTGCGCGGCTTCGGCGCTGAGCCGGGCCGCCTCCTTGCCCAGCAACGGGCCGACCCCGGCCACCAGGTCCGCGCCGCGCATCAGCGTGCGTTCGGTCTGCGCGTGCTGCAGCCCTTCGGCCGGGTTGCCCCGCAGGGCGTCCAGTACCTCAGGTGAGGTGTGCAGCACGTGGATGTACTTGGCGTCCGGGTAGACGTGTTCGACGAGCCACTGCGCCGCCCCGCCGCTGAACCGGGAATGCCCGACGACGACGTCGACGTGCGGCGGCAGGTTCTCCGGCAGCATGCTCATCGCCCGAGTGTCCGGCTCGCCCTTCGCGTCGACCACGCCCCAGACGTGCCGCACGCCGATCACGTGGACGCCCGGAGCGGGCTGCGCGTGCGTCAGCTCCGGATTGGAGAAGTCCACAGTGGAAACACGGGCGTAGACTTCGGCGCCAGCCGCACCGAACGCCTCGGTGAGCTCGCGGTTGGCGGTAGGCACGCCACCTCGGTTCGACCAGTACTCGGTCGAGACGGTCATGACCCGCAGCTTCTCGTCCGTCGGCACATCGGTGTCGCCGGCCCGGCGCAGGACCACTTCGCGCGGCGACAGCTCGCGTTCCCAGGTCGCGTGGTCCACCCGGGCGACGTCGTCGCCGAGCCCCATGACGATGTCGTGCAGGCCGCGTCCGCCGGTCTCGCCATCCGGTGGCGGCAGCTCGTGCACCGGCGGCGTGCGCTCCAGACCGAGACTGTCCAGCATCGCGGCGACCTCGCGGGCAACATCTGGACCGACCGCCACCACGAGGTCCGCCCGCGCGATCACCGCCAGGTGGGCCGGATCGGTGGGAACCGCGTCCAGAATCTGGACGATCTTCGCCTCCGGGAAGGCGTCCCGCCGTACGTCTGCGATGCCGGCCGTCTCGCCATAACCGATGATCACGTCCGCGTCGGCCGGCAGGCCGTCCAGACGCAGCAGAGGGCTGAGCCGACCGGTGATACCTGGTATCGGTGCGGCGCCGGAGACCTGGACTCGTGGCGCAAGTTCGGTGGACGGTACATCGGGTTGGCGGAGCAGTACGTGGTCGCCGATGCCGCCCAGCGCGGTGGAGACACGCTCCATCAGGCCTGGTTGCCCCGACCTGCCCGGCGCGGCGTCAAAGGCGAGAATGTGCAGCGGCGTGGTTGGCCGGTCGGCCGGCGCCCGGGGTGTCTCCTCAGGCCCGCCCGGCGGCTCCCCACCAAGTTGCTCCACTGTCGACATCGGTTGCGCCGGCCGAGGGTCGGGCCCGAGCTCCGACTCGATATCGCCCCAGCTGTCGTACAGCTCGCGACGTGAATGGAGCGGGCCGCCCTCGCTGATGGGCTTGACGCCCTTCCAGTCCGAGCCGAGCATCGCCCGCTTGCCGATCCAGGTGGCGTCCCGGCCGTGCTCGCCGTTCCACCCGGCCCGCGCGATGTCGTTCGGCGTCGGGTAGTCGCCGCGGCCGAACGGGTTGTTCGCGGCCCGGTTCAGGATGTCCTGGGCCGCGTCCTTCTGCCGCATCGCGTCGGCGACCATGTCGACCGGGTCGTCGGCGTGGTACTTGTGCCGCAGGCGGTTGATGTCCACGGTGTGGTCGCCGTTGGCCCAGGCCCGGATCTGCTCCATGTCCGCGTCGATGTCACGCATCTCGGCACGCAGCCGGTCCAGGATCGCGTTCACCCGGTGCTCGGTGTTCGGCGCCCAGTCGAAACCGGCCTTCGCCCACGCGTACCCACCGACGGTGGAGCTGGCGTGCACCTCGATGCGGTCCACGCCCGAGTAGCGGTACCAGTCCTCCAGGTACCGGTTCCACTCGGCCGCGAAGCCCTTGCCCTGCGAGCCCTCCGGCAGATGGAGCGTGTTGTGCTCGACGTAGATCGACCCGTCGTAGTCGCGGTGGAAGACCCGCACCACCCGCCCGACCGAGTGGGTCTCGGTGTCCACAAGGTCCATCCGGACCACGACGTCGTTCTTGTAGACGGTGACCGCGTACGGGTCCTCCAGGTCCATCCGGGTCCGCACGCCGGCGAACTCCTTGCCGTCAAGCAGCTTGGCGAACTCCTGCTTGATGGTCTCCGCCCACTTGGCGGCCTCCGCGTCGGTGCTGGGGATCAGCTCGTCCAGCGACGGGCGGCGGCCTTCCTGCTCCCACCTCCGGTTGGTCCAGATCTCGTCGTGCGTGCTCTCCGGCGGCGACGCCGGCTCCGGCGCAGCCTCGTGGACGGGCTGTGCCTCCGCCGTGTGCTGCACCTCGGGCGTGGGCTGCGCCTCCGGCGTGTGGTGGACCGCCGGTCCGCGCTGGACCTCCGGCCCGCGGATCACGCCCGGCCCGTGCTGGACCTCGGGCGCGCGGATGACGCCCGGTCCGTGCTGGACCTCCGGCCGCCAGAAATGCGGCGGGTGCTGGACCTCCGGGTGCCAAATAGGGTGCGGCCGCGGCAGGTGATATGTCGGTTGACCGAGCCGGGCCAGGTCGCGGTCGATGCCCTCGATCTCCGACCAGAGCCGGGCCCGCGCCCCAGGCTCGGTGGTCTGCGCCAGTTCGCGCATCAGGTGCCGGCGCTCGTCCAGCCGGGCCCCGATGTGCGGGTCGGCCTGCGGCTGCGGCTCCGGCCGCGCCTCGGCGACGAACAGCCGCCGCAGCCCGCCGAGGATCCGGCGGCCGATGCCCTGCGGCTCGGCCCGCCGCGCGGCCGCCTCGTGCTGCAGCGTCTCGGAGATCTCGTGCACCCAGGTACGCGCCAGCTGCTCACCGGCGACCCTGTTGTTGACCCGAACGACGTGGGGGTGCTCCGGCGTGCCGCGGCCCATGGTCGTCTCGGCGACGTTCGGCATCCCACGGCCGACCTCGGGCCGGAAGTAGTGCACCTGCCCGTCCGCGGTGTGCACCCGGACGAAGACGCCGTCCGATTGGATGTGCCGCACGGCACCGCCGGTGAAGTCCTCGGGCAGCACCCGGCCGGCCGCCTCGTGCAGTTCGAACTGGCTGACGTCCCACAGGTGCGGCGGCCGGCCGTCGGGCACGAAGCCGGTACCCGGGATGGGGCTCGCCGTGTGGGTGAGGGGCGGCTCCACGAAGCGGCCGGCGGCGGCGTCCCACTCGCCGATGACCCGTTCGCCGCTCGGCGTGTGGTGCGTGATCCGCCCGTTCTCGTAGACGACCCGGCTCCCGTCGCCGAGGTACGTCTCGACCCGGCCGATCTGGGCCAGGCGCGGGTCGCCCGCGCCGAGCAGCCGGCCCATGTGCGAGCGCACCGAGTTGACCGCGTTCTCCAGGCTGAGGTGGCCGTTGCGGCCGTCCAGCACCACGTCGCCGGCGAGCCGGCTGCCGTCCGGCTGCGGCTTGAACTTGGTCAGGGCGCGCTTGAGCTGGGAGTCCACCGCGCTGCGGGTGTCCGCCCCGACGTCCTTGTACTCGACCGCCCGGCCCGGGTCCTCCGGTCCGGTACGCTCCAACGCCTCCAGCGAGCGGTAGCCGTGGCTGCTCTGCGGGTGGGTCGGCAGCCGGGTGACGTGCCGGCCCTCGCTCGCCCGCAGCTCCGCCGTCGCGCGCTCGTTGGGGTCGAAGCCCTGCTTCGTCGTGGCGTACGCGTCGTGCACGCCCGGCCGGTACGCACTGCCCAGCGGTCCCGGCCGCTCCGGATTGGGCGGTGTGCCGCGCTCCTCCAGCAGGGATGGCCCGGCCTGATGGTCCACATGGGACTGCTGGTTGAGCTCCGGCACCGCCTGCTCGGCCTGGCGGTGCTGGATCTCCCCGAGGTCGATGCCGTGCTCGTGTGCCAGGCGTGCGGTGATCGGTCCCTGCAGCGCTCCCGGCTGGCGCTCGCTTGGGATCGGGTGGTTCGCGCTGGCGATGGCCGTCTCGGCGCGCGCCACCACATGCTCAGCGGTCAGCTCGGGGAATCGGGCGAGAACGTCGGTCCCGACGGCCCGCTGGCCGGCGGGCGAGAGGTACTTGTCGAAGACGTACTGCCGCAGCTCTTCCGGGGTACGGTCGGCCAAGGCCCGATAGTCGTCGGAGCGAGGGAGCCGCGGATCGCTGTGGTAGCCGGGGCTGCCGGAGCCGGCCAGGCCGCGCAGGAACTCCTGCTGGACGACGAACGCCTCGAACTCCCGCTCGAAGCGCAGGTTCGCCAGGATCGCCTCGGCGTCCGCGCGGGAGATCGCGCCCCGGTTGACGCCATCCTGGACAGCTTCGAAGACCAGCTTGCTGTGCGGCTGCAGCGCGTGCATTCCCTCGTGGACGATGGTGGCCGCGATCGCGCTGATCGGCCGCGGCTGGCCGGCGTCCTCGACGCTGACGAAGGTCACGCCGATGTCGGCCCGATAGCCGCCCCGGGCCGCCGGGTCGTTGACCCACGACTCGAGGTGGCCGGCCAGTTCCTCGGGGAGCAGGGCGCGGACGGACGCCATGTCCTTCGGGACGACCCGCTCGAACGTGTGCAGGGCGTGCTCCTCGAACACCGGGCCGAGCACGTCGCCGATCTTCGCTACCGCGATCGCCTGGTCCATCACGTGCAGCTGGTGGGTGGTCGGGTCGATGCTGACCACCCGGGTGGCCATCTCCACCGACTCCAGCGGGTCGACGCCGTGCAGGTCGCGCCAGCCCGGGTCGGCCAGCTCACCACCGTTGCCGAAGTCGCGCCAGCCCGCGTATCTGTCCGAGTACTCGTTGACCGCCTTGCTGAGCTCGCGCACGCCCTGGACCAGCTCGCGGATGTCGCCCGTGCGCTGCGCCTCGGCGACCAGCTCGCTGACCCGGTCGGCCTGCGCGGCCACCATGTCCAGGTCGTGCAGGCGTTGCGCGACAACGTGTTCCGGGTACTTGTCGAGCAGGTGCGCCTTCGCCTTGTCGACCAGCTCGTGCACCTGGTCCGGCAGCTCGGCACCGGTCCTGTTGCGGCCGTGCGCGAACGTCTCCGGGGGCGCGGGGGCCAGTTCCTGCGAGATCTGCTCCGGCCCGCCGGAAACCGCGTCGATCGCCTCCTGCCGCAGCTGCGCGATGGTGGCGTCGATCTCCTCGGCAGACTTGGGGACGAACGAGCCGTCCTCAGTCCGTACCGCGAGGTGTTCCTGGGTCCACGCGACCACCTCGGGCGGCACGTCGGGGTTGGTGAGGTTGTGGCGTACGGACTCCGGCGTGACCGGCTGCGGGGTCTGCTCGACCGGCGCGGCGGTGCGGAAGGACACCTGGTCGGCCTCGATGAGGCGGACGTCCGGGGCGGGCTGCTCCAGGGCGTGCAGGTTCTCCGGTGTACGAGGGGCGTCCGGCGCGCCATGGAAGCCCTGCATCTGATCGTGCAAGGTCTGCCAGGCGTGGTTCAGCTCCTGGTGCACCAGTTCCGGCCGGGCCGCCACCTCGGTGGGCAGGTGCGCAGGCAGCACCACGCCGGCCGGTCCGGCCTGCACCCAGTGGCCGTCGACCAACTCCATGGACGGCCGGAGCACGACCGGGTGCCCGGGCGGCAGGGACGAGTTGACCTGCAGCTTGACCTCCACGGTCAGCCCGTCCGGGTACTTGACGGTGAGAGTCTGCGTCTGCGGGTCCCAGACTGCCTGATGTGGACGGTCGGCGGCGCCCGGCGGCTGCCCCGCCAGCAGCCCGTCGACGTGCTGGTCGATGACGGCGGCGACGTCCTCCGGGGCCGCCACCGGCCGCTCGACGTGGATGGTCTCGGTCGGCACCAGCTGGTACGGCCGGTGCTGCGCGGTTACGCCGCGTACGTCCCCCGGTCCGGCCAGCTCCCCTGGCTGCGGTAGAGCTTCAGGACCTTCCAGACCACCGCCCCGAAGTTCCGGTCCTGCTCCGTGTCCAGGGACCGACCCTGCTGCGACTCCTTGCTGATCACCAACCGGTGGTTCATCTCCGGATACCCGAAGATGTACTCCACCTCCTGCTTGTCTTCCCGGACCTTCTGAAAGTCCACCAGTAT
>JADGHA010000108.1 GCA_019689695.1 Micromonosporaceae bacterium
GAAGGTCCATCGGGGATTCGCGGGGAAAGCGTGGGAAGGGCCGTCACAGGATGGGGGCGGGTGTGTAGGTGGCCGCGTCGGGATGCCGGGCGACCACGGCGGCGACCTTGTCCGCCACGGCCCGCACCTGTGCCGGCGCGGCGCCCACGAAGGAGCCGCGGTCGGCGACCAGCGCGTCGATCTCAGCGCGGCTCAGGCCCAGCCGGCCGTCCGCGGCGAGCCGGTCGAACAGGTCGTTCTCCGCTGCGCCCTTTTCCCGCATGGCCAGCGCGACCGCGACCGCATGCTCCTTGATCACTTCGTGCGCCAGCTCCCGGCCCACGCCCCGCCGCACCGCCGCCACCAGAATCTTCGTGGTGGCCAGGAACGGCAGGTACCGGTCAAGCTCCCGGGCGATCACCGCGGGGTAGGCGCCGAACTCGTCCAGCACGGTCAGGAAGGTCTGGAACAGCCCGTCGGTGGCGAAGAACGCGTCCGGAAGCGCGACCCGGCGCACCACCGAGCAGGACACGTCGCCCTCGTTCCACTGGTCCCCGGCCAGCTCGGAGAGCATCGACAGGTACCCCCGCACCACCACGGCCAGGCCGTTGACCCGCTCGCTGGACCGGGTGTTCATCTTGTGCGGCATCGCGCTCGAGCCCACCTGGCCCGGCCGGAACCCCTCGGTGACCAGCTCCTGCCCGACCATCAGGCGGATCGTGGTGGCCAGCGACGAGGGCGCGGCGACCACCTGCGCGAGCGCGGCGACCGTGTCCAGGTCGAGCGAGCGCGGGTAGACCTGGCCGACCGAGTCCAGCACCCGGCGGAAACCGAGGTGGTCGGCGATCCGACGCTCCAGTTGGGCCAGCCTGGCCTGGTCTCCGTCGAGCAGGTCGAGCTGGTCGGCGGCGGTGCCGACCGGGCCCTTGATGCCGCGCAGCGGGTACCGGGCGATCAGCTCGGCTATCCGGTCGTACCCGATCAGCAGTTCCTCGGCCGCGCTGGCGAACCGCTTGCCGAGCGTGGTGGCCTGGGCCGGGACGTTGTGCGAGCGACCGGTGACGACCAGTTCGCCGTGCTCGACGGCGAGCCGGGCCAGCCGCGCCAGCGTGGCCACCACCCGGTCCCGGATCAGCTCCAGCGAGGCGCGGATCTGCAGTTGTTCCACGTTCTCGGTGAGGTCCCGGGAGGTCATTCCCTTGTGGATGTGCTCGTGCCCGGCGAGCGCGTTGAACTCCTCGATCCGGGCCTTCACGTCATGCCGGGTGACCCGCTCCCGGGCCGCGATGGAGGCCAGGTCCACCTGGTCGAGGACCGCCTCGTACGCCTCGACCACCCCGTCCGGCACCGGTACGCCGAGGTCGCGCTGGGCGCGCAGGACGGCCAGCCAGAGCCGGCGCTCGGCGCGCACCTTCTCCTCCGGGGACCACAGGGTGACCAGCTCGGGTGAGGCGTACCGGGCGGCCAGCACATTCGGGATCACCCGGCAATTCTCCCCTACGCCTCGGCCACGGACCTCAGCGTTCGAGGATGGCGACCACGCCCTGGCCACCGGCGGCGCAGATGGAGATCAGGCCGCGGCCGCCGCCCCGCTCGGCCAGCTCTTTCGCCAGCGTCGCCACGATCCGGCCGCCGGTCGCCGCGAACGGGTGGCCGGCCGCCAGCGACGAGCCGTTGACGTTCAGCTTCGCCCGGTCGATCGAGCCGAGCGGCGCGTCCAGGCCCAGCTTCTCCTTGGCGTACTCCGGCGACTCCCAGGCGGCCAGGGTGGCCAGCACCTGCGAGGCGAACGCCTCGTGCATCTCGTACAGGTCGAAGTCCTGCAGCGTCAGCCCGTTGCGGGCCAGCAGCCGCGGCACCGCGTAGGTCGGGGCCATCAGCAGCCCGTCGCCGCCGTGCACGAAGTCGACCGCCGCCGTCTCGGCGTCCACGAAGTACGCCAGGATCGGCAGCCGGTGCTGCCGGGCCCACTCCTCGGAGGCGAGCAGCACCACCGCGGCGCCGTCGGTCAGTGGCGTGGAGTTGCCCGCGGTCATGGTCGGTTCGGGGTCGCGCAGGCCGTAGACCGGCTTGAGCTTCGCGAGCTTCTCCATGCTGGTGTCCGGGCGCAGGTTCTGGTCGCGGGTCAGGCCGAGGTACGGCGTCATCAGGTCGTCGAAGAAGCCCCGGTCGTACGCGGCCGCGAGCCGCCGGTGCGATTCCAGGGCCAGCTCATCCTGCGCCTGGCGGGAGATGCCCCACTCGCGGGCGGTGATCGCCGCGTGCTCGCCCATCGACAGCCCGGTGCGCGGCTCGGCGTTGCGGGGGATCTCCGGCCGGAACGGCTGGGTGGGGCGCAGCCGCGCCGCGGCCCGCAGCCGCCCGCCGAGGGTGCGGGCCCGGTTGAGCTCCAGCAGGGCCTGCCGCAGGTCCTCGTTGAGCTGCAGCGGCGCGTCGGAGGTGGTGTCCACCCCGCCGGCGATGCCCACGTCGATCTGGCCGAGCGCAATCTTGTTGGCCACCGCGATCACCGTCTCCAGGCCGGTGCCGCAGGCCTGCTGAATGTCGTAGGCGGGGGTGCGCGGGTCCAGCCGCGAGCCGAGCACGCACTCGCGGGTCAGGTTGAAGTCCCGGGAGTGCTTGAGGACGGCGCCGGCGGCGACCTCGCCGAGCCGCTGCCCGGCCAGCCCGAACCTGGCCACCAGGCCGTCCAGGGCGGCGGTCAGCATGTCCTGGTTGGACGCGCGGGCGTACCGGCCGTTGGAGCGCGCGAACGGGATCCGGTTGCCACCGATGATCGCGACTCGTCGCTGCGCCACTTTGCTCGACCCCCTTCGCACCAAGGTTACTCATGAGTAGGCTACGCCTATGACCGACAGGTACGCGAGCTTCGCCCGCTCCGGACCCGGGCGCGCCCTCACCAAGCGGCTCGGCCTGCCCCAGCCGCCGCGGCTGCGCCGCCACCGGCCGGGCGAGCCCCTGGTCGCCGGCCCGGTCCTGCTCGGCGGCGCGACCGGCGGCCGGCTGGGCGACACCGTCACGAAGATTCTGGACGCGGCCGGGGTGGCGACGGTTGCGGAGGGCGACCAGGTCGCCGCGGAAATCTTCGACGCCACCGGCATCACCAGCTCCGGCCAGCTCCGCGCGCTCTATGACTTCTTCCACCCGTACGCTCGCTCCCTGACCCCATGCGGCCGGGTGGTCGTGCTCGGCACGCCGCCCGAGGCGTGCGAACAGCCATCGGCGGCGATCGCCCAGCGGGCGCTGGAGGGCTTCGTCCGCAGCGTCGGCAAGGAGTTCGGCCGCGGGACCACGGCGAACCTGGTGTACGCCGCGCCCGGCGCCGAGCCCGCCGTGGAGTCCACCCTGCGCTTCCTGCTGTCGGCGAAGTCGGCCTACGTCTCCGGTCAGGTGATCCGGGTCGGGACCGGGTCCGTGACCGTCCCCGCCGACTGGGACCGGCCGCTGGACGGCAAGGTCGCCCTGGTCACCGGGGCGGCCCGGGGCATCGGCGCGGCCACCGCCCGGGTGCTCGCCCGGGACGGCGCATACGTCATCGTGCTGGACGTCCCGGCCGCCGGCGAAGCGCTCGCCGGTGTCGCCAACGAGGTCGGGGGCACCGCGCTCCAGCTGGACATCACCGCGCCGGACGCGCCGGCCCGGCTGGCCGAGCACATCGCCACCCGGCACGGGCGGGTGGATGTTGTGGTGAACAACGCCGGCATCACCCGGGACAAGACGATCGCCCGGATGACGCCGGAGCTGTGGGACTCCGTCCTGGACGTCAACCTGTCCAGTCAGGAGCGCCTCAACGACGTACTCCTGGAACGGGACCTGATCCCGGGCGGCGGGCGGCTGATCGGTGTCTCCTCGATCAACGGCATCGCCGGCACCCGGGGGCAGACCAACTACGCCACCTCCAAGGCGGGTGTGATCGGCGTGGTGCAGTCGATGGCACCGCGGCTCGCCGACCGTGGCATCACCGTCAACGCGGTCGCGCCCGGCTTCATCGAGACGCCGATGACCGCGAAGATGCCGATCATGCTGCGCGAGGCGGGCCGGCGGATGAACAGCATGGTGCAGGGTGGCCTGCCGGTGGACGTGGCCGAGACCATCGCCTGGCTCGCCTCCCCAGCCTCCGGCGGGGTCACCGGCAACGTGGTCCGCGTCTGCGGCCAGAGCCTGCTGGGGGCGTGATGGACCCCAAGGGCGCTCAGCCGCAGGCCGGGATGATCAAGGCCGCGCTGACGCTGCTGCCGCGACGGCGGGCCGGCGAATTGCCCGACCGGTCACTGTCGCTGCGGGGCGTCGAGATCGACCGGGACCACCTGGCGGAGTACGACCGGGTCTGCGGTTTCCGGCTGGGTGATTCGTTGCCGGCCACGTACCCGCACGTCCTGGCGTTCCCGCTGGCGATGCGGCTGATGACCGCGCCGGACTTTCCGTTCCCCGTGGTCGGTCTG
The DNA here is from genome assembly GCA_019689695.1 of Micromonosporaceae bacterium. Taxonomy (GTDB): domain Bacteria; phylum Actinomycetota; class Actinomycetes; order Mycobacteriales; family Micromonosporaceae; genus JADGHA01. The sequence continues at coordinate 4,422 of JADGHA010000108.1, forward strand.
GTGCACGTGGCCAACCGGATCGAGGTGCTGCGCCCGCTCGACGCCGGCGATCGGCTGGACCTGACGGTGCGCGCCGCCAACCTGCGGCCACACGAGCGCGGCCGGCAGCTCGACATCGTGGCCGAGGCCACTGTGGATGGTGAGCTGGTCTGGCGGGATGTCTCGACCTACCTCCGGAAGGAGAAGGGCGGCCGCTCGTCCGGCAGGCACGAGGAGCCACCGCCCGTGTCGGCGGTGTGGCGGGTGCCGGCCCGGGTGGGCAGGGACTACGCCCGGGTCTCCGGCGACCACAACCCGATCCACACCTCCACTTTGGGCGCGAAGCTGTTCGGGTTCCCGCGCCGCATCGCCCACGGCATGTGGAGCAAGGCCCGCTGCCTGGCCGCGCTGGAGGGCCGGCTGCCCGAGGCGTACACAGTGGAGGTCTCGTTCAAGCGCCCGATCCTGCTGCCCGGCACGGTCGCCTTCAGCGCCACGCCGGGGTGGTCGTTCGCCCTGCACAACCCGCGCTCGGGCGCCCCCCATTTGGTCGGCCAGCTAGTAGGTTGATCGGCGGAGCTGGGCTACCGGCTCGGCCGCCAGGTAGCGCCGCGCAGCAGCTGGTCGGCGCCGAGCCAGGCGATGTTCATCATCCGGGTGGCCGCCCGCTCCGGGTCCTCGGTCGGGTGGTCGACCAGCCAGTCGGCCAGCGACTCGCTCGCGCCCACCAGCGCGTACGCCATCACCTCCAGGTCGCTCTCGCTGGCGCGCTGCCCGGCCGCGGCGACCGCGCGGCCCAGCAGCACGGCGATCACCTCCGCCATCCGCGCCCGCATCCCGGCCACCTCTCGGGAGAACGGCTCCTGGCCGCGCGCCTGCCGGTAGAGCACCGTCCACCCCTCCCGGTGCGCCCCGACGAACCCGAAGAACGCCCGCAGCCCTCGCCACAGCTGCTCGTCCGGGGGCAGGTCGCCGCCGGCCGCGCCGGTCACCGCCTCGATCAGCCGGGACGCCTCCCGGCGCAGGCAGGCGATGAACAGGTCCTCCTTGGCGCCGAGGTACGCGTACACCATCGGCTTGGAGATCCCGGCGTGTTCGGCGATCTCGTCCATCGAGGCGGCGTGGAAGCCACGCCTGGAGAAGACCCGCACCGCCGCGTCGAGCATCTGCTGCTCCCGGACGGCCCGCGGCAGGCGCTTGACCGGAGAGACCATGTTGCGAGCGTACCTACTCGGGCGTAAGGTTACGCACCAGTAGCTTTAATTGGGAGGCCCGACATGACCGAGTTCGACCCTTCCGACCTTACGTCGGTGGACCCGAAGAAGTTCGCGCAGATCGTCAAATCGACCCCGGACTCCCAGCTCGCCGAGGTGATGCAGAGCGACCTGCGCGGGAAGGTCCTGGACGAGGTGTTCAACCGGATGCCGTCCACGTTCCGGCCGGACCGCGCGGGCAGCACCAACGCCGTGGTCCACTGGGTCATCACCGGGCGGCCGGACGGCGGGTCGGACACCTACGAGGTGGTCATCGCGGACGGCACCTGCACCACCTCCGGGACCCCGCAGCGCGAGCCGCGGCTGACCCTCACGCTCGGGCCGGTCGAGTTCCTCAAGGTGGTGTCCAGCAACGCCAACCCGGTGATGATGTTCATGACCGGCAAGCTCAAGGCCAAGGGCGACCTCGGCCTGGCCGCGAACATCGCCAACCTGTTCGACCTCCCGAAGGCCTGACATGGCTGAGTTCTCGCTCGACCTGTCCGAGGAACAGCGGGACCTGCGCGACTGGGTGCACGGCTTCGCGGCGGAGGTGGTACGGCCCGCCGCGGCCGAATGGGACGAGCGCGAGGAGACCCCCTGGCCGATCATCCAGGAGGCGGCGAAGATCGGGCTGTACGGCTTCGAGTTCCTCGCCAACTGCTGGGCCGACCCGACCGGCCTGAGCCTGCCGATCGCCAACGAGGAGCTGTTCTGGGGCGACGCCGGCATCGGACTGTCCATCTTCGGCACCTCGCTCGCGGTCGCCGCGATCTACGGCTCCGGCGAGCCGGACCAGCTCGTCGAGTGGGTACCGCAGTGCTTCGGCGACGCCGCCAACCCGGCCGTCGCCGCGTTCTGCACCACCGAGCCCGAGGCGGGCTCCGACGTCGGCGCGATGCGCACCCGAGCGGTCTACGACGAGGCGCGCGACGAGTGGGTCCTCAATGGACAGAAAGCGTTCGCGACCAACGGCGGGATCGCGAACGTGCACGTGGTGACCGCGTCCGTCGACCCCGCGCTCGGCGCCCGCGGGCAGGCCGCGTTCGTGGTCCCGCCCGGCACCCCCGGCCTGACCGCGACCAGGAAGCTGCACAAGCTGGGCCTGCGCGCGTCGCACACCGCCGACGTCTTCCTCGATGACGTACGGGTGCCCGGTCGCTGCCTGCTCGGCGGCCGGGAGGCGCTGCTGGAACGGCTGGACCGGGCCCGGTCCGGGCAGCGGGCGGCGAGCCAGGCGGCCATGCGCACCTTCGAGCTGTCCCGGCCGACCGTCGGGGCACAGGCGATCGGTATCGCGCGGGCCGCGTACGAGTACGCCCTGGAGTACGCCAAGGGCCGGGTCCAGTTCGGGCGGCCGATCATCGAGAACCAGGCGGTGGCGTTCGCGCTGGCCGACATGCGCACCGAGATCGACGCCGCCCGGCTGCTGGTCTGGCGGGCCGCCTGGATGGGCCGCAACAACCGCACCTTCGAGGCGGGCGAGGGCTCCATGTCCAAGCTCAAGGCCGGTGAGGTCGCGGTCGCGGTCACCGAGAAGGCGGTCCAGATCCTCGGCGGTGCCGGCTACGTGCGCGACCATCCGGTCGAGCGGTGGTACCGGGACGCGAAGATCTACACCATCTTCGAGGGCACCAGCGAGATCCAGCGCCTGGTGGTTTCCCGCGCCATCTCCGGGATGCAGATCCGCTGACATGGGACTGCCCCACACTCTGCTGACGCTGGGCCGTCGAGGGCTGTTCAAGCCCGGTCCGCCGCTGCGGGTCGCCGCTCAGCTCAACGCGCTGCGTACCTGGGGTTTCGGGCTCGCCGGCGAGCTGCGGTCGGCGGCCGCCCGGGATCCTGACGCGATCGCCATTGTGGACGAGGACCGCGGCGAGATCAGCTACCGGCGGCTACGCGAGCGGGCCGAGCGGCTGGCCCGGTCGCTGGCCGGCATGGGCGTACGGGCCGGCGACCGGGTCGGGCTGATGTGCCGCAACCACGCCGGCATGGTCGAGGCGATGATCGCGGTCAACCTGCTCGGCGCGGACGCCGTGCTGGCCAACACCGGGCTGTCCGGCCAGCAGCTCGCCGCGGTCGCCGAGGAGCAGGGGCTGCGCGTGCTCATCTACGACCGGGAGTTCACCGAGTACGTCACCGCCGTGCCATCCACTGTGGAGCGGCTGGACGAGTCCAGAGTGGCCGAGCTGGTCCGGCGGGCCCCGGGCGGCACTCTGCGTCCACCGCCCCGCGACGGCCGGACCATCGTGCTGACCTCCGGCACCACCGGCACGCCGAAGGGCGCGCGCCGCCGCACCCCGGCCGGCTTCGACCCGCTGGCCTCGATCCTCGACCGGATACCGCTGCGGGCCCGGGAGCAGATGCTGATCGCCGCGCCGATGTTCCACACCTGGGGCTACGCGGCCCTGCAGGTGGCGCTGGCGCTGCGGGCCACCATCGTGCTGCAGCGGCGGTTCGAACCGGCGGCGACGCTGCGTGCCCTTGCCCGGCACCGGTGTGGCGCCCTCTTCGCGGTGCCGGTGATGCTGCAGCGGCTGCTCGACCTGCCGCTGACCGAGCCCGTGCCGCCCCTGCGGGTGGTCGCGGTCAGTGGCTCGGCGCTGTTCGGCGGCCTGGCGACCCGCTTCATGGACGTGTACGGCGACGTCGTCTACAACCTGTACGGCTCAACGGAAGCGTCGTGGGTGAGCATCGCCACCCCGGCCGAGCTGCGGCGCGCGCCGAACACGGCCGGCAGGCCCCCGCACGGCACCCGCGTGGCGATCCTCGGCCCCGACGACCGGCCGCTGCCGGACGGCCAGGTCGGGCGGATCTTCGTCGGCAACGACATGCTGTTCGAGGGGTACACCTCGGGGCAGGTCCTGCCCACGCACAACGGGCTGCTGGGCACCGGCGACCTGGGCCACATCGAGGACGGGCTGCTCTTCGTGGACGGCCGCCAGGACGACATGATCATCTCGGGCGGGGAGAACGTCTTCCCGTCCGAAGTGGAGGATCTGCTCGCCCGGCTGCCCCAGGTGCGCGAGGTGGCCGTGGTCGGCGTGCCCGACCAGGAGTTCGGCCAGCGACTGGCCGCGTACCTGGCGCTGCACCCAGGCGAGCGGCTGGACGCCGACGCGGTGCGCGAGTACGTGCGGCACTACCTGGCCCGCTTCTGCGTGCCGCGTGACGTCTACTTCGTTCCGTCCCTGCCGCGCAACGCGACCGGCAAGGTGGTCACCCGCGACCTGCCGTACCGCTGACGGGTACCCGGACCCGGCCCTCGGCGGCGGCGAGCGCGATGTCCGTGCGGTGCTGTGCGCCGGGCAGCTCAACCCCGTCGACCAGCGCGTATGCGGCGGCGCGAGCGGCGGCGAGGTCGGCGCCAGTGCCGGTACAGCACAGGACGCGACCGCCCGCGGAGAGCAGGGCGCCGTCCGAGGCGCGGCGGGCGGTGCCGGCGTGCACGATGCCCGGCTGGTCGGCGCCACCGATCACGTCACCCGTGCGTGGCGTCGCCGGGTAACCCTGCGCGGCGACGACGACGGTGACCGCCGCGCCGTCTCGCCAGCGCAGCGGCGGGTGCGCGGCGAGCGTGCCGGTGGCCGCGGCGTACAGCAGGCCGGCCAGCGGCGTCTCCAGCAGGGCCAGCACCGCCTGCGTCTCCGGGTCGCCGAAGCGGCAGTTGAACTCGATCACCTTCGGACCCGCGCCGGTGAGGGCGAGCCCGGCGTAGAGCAGGCCGGTGAACGGGGTGTCCCGGCGGGCCAGCTCGGCCAGGGTCGGGCGCACGATCCGGGCCATCACCTCGTCGACCATGCCGGCCGGCAGCCACGGCAACGGCGCGTACGCCCCCATCCCGCCGGTGTTGGGGCCGGTGTCACCGTCGCCGATCCGCTTGAAGTCCTGGGCCGGCAGCAGCGGTACGGCGGTGCTGCCGTCGGTGACCACGAAGAGGGAGACCTCGGGGCCGGCGAGGTACTCCTCGACCACGACCCGGCCGCAGCGCGCGGCGTGCGCCAGGGCGGCCGACCGGTCCTGGGTGACCACCACGCCCTTGCCGGCGGCGAGCCCGTCGTCCTTCACCACGTACGGCGGGCCGAACTCGTCGAGGGCTCGGGCGGCCTCCCCGGGCTCGGTGCACGTCCGGGATCGGGCGGTCGGCACCCCGGCCGCCGCCATCACCTCCTTGGCGAAGGCCTTGGAACCCTCCAGCCGGGCGGCCGCGGCAGACGGGCCGAAGCAGGCGATCCCCTTCGCGCGTACCGCGTCGGCGGCACCGGCGACCAGGGGTGCCTCGGGCCCGATGACGACCAGCTCGGCACCGGTCTCGACGGCGAGCCCGGCCACCGCGGTCGGATCGGTCGTGTCAACCCGCCGCACTTCGGCCCGGCCACCAGCCGCGGACCCGGCGCTTCCACCGCTCAGGACGACCGAGGCGATGCCCGGATTGCCGGGCGCCGCGACGAGCTGGCTGACCGCGGGATCGGCGGCGAGCCCGAGCGCGAGGGCATGCTCCCGCCCGCCCGAGCCGATCAGAAGGACGCGCACAACGCCCGATCGTACCCGACCTCCGGCTAGTTGATCATCAAGAACGGGCAACCCGGTCGCCACCACGCTCCGTTTGCCATGCGGAGGCCAGGAGGTGGTGGGATTGGCGAAGGACGTCGAGGGCTACCGCGAGTATGTCGCGGCGCGACTCGACATGATGCGACGCACCGCCTACCTGCTCTGCGGTGACTGGCACACCGCCGACGACCTGGTCTCCACCGCGCTGGTCAAGCTGTTCCGGCACTGGCGACGGCTCTCCACAATGGATAACCCCGACGCGTACGTCCGGCGGGTCCTGCTGCGGAGCTGGCTGGACGAGCGGCGCCGACCGTGGCGCCGGGAACAGGCCGATCTTCTTCCTGACCGGGCCAGCGGGCTGTCCGAGGCGGATGGTGTCGCCGATCGACTGACCATCCTCGCGCTTCTGGCCGAGCTGCCGCCGCGCCGGCGCGCCGTACTCGTCCTCAGGTACTTCTGCGACCTGTCCGTCGAGGAGACCGCCGCGGAGCTCGGCTGTTCCACCGGGAC
>JADGHA010000109.1 GCA_019689695.1 Micromonosporaceae bacterium
GGGTGAGGGTCTGCCGGGGACGGCCGCGGCGCTGGGTGGTGCGCCGCGAGATGTCCGCTGCGGCCGGGCCCAGCCGGCCGCGGGCCGCCGGGCGTCGGGCCGGGCGCCGTACCTCGGCCAGCCGGCGCAGCCGGCGGGACCGCCGCCGGACCCGGGCCAGCAGGACCAGCCCGGACAGGACCATGGCCGCGCCCACGGCGAGGCCGATCGGGCCGACCCGGACCACGCGCGAGTCGCTCGTGCGGCCGGCAGCAGGGCCGTCGGCACCGAGGCGTTCGGCACTGAGGCCGTCGGCACCTTGGGCATCCGCGCCGACCGCGTCGCTCGGCTGCGGCGCCCGCGGGAGCCGGACCGGGCGGGTGGCCGTGGTCCGGTCGAGCAGCTGGCCGCCGGCGGAGAACGCCGCAGCTGCCAGAGTCAGCCGGCCGGTCGCGCCGGTCGCCTCACCGGCGACGCTGATCTCGTACCGGGCCGTGACCGTCCTGCCCCGGCACAGCGTGCCCGGGTCCAGCCGCCGATCGGTGATCCGGATGGCGTCCCCGGTGGCCTCTACCCTGGTCGGAAACGATCCGTCCTGCTCGATCCGGTCCACCCGTACGTGGTCCGGTCGGACGCCTTCCACGCCGAGCACCAGCGACCAGCGCACTCTGATGCAGCCACCCCGGCTCCGGCTCGCCACCACGGTCACCGGCGCCGGGGCGGCACCGGCGGCGAACTCGCCGGGCAGCTGCGTGATCTGGACCGTGACGCCCCGCGCGGCAGCGACCGCACCCGCACTGGCGAAACCGGATGCGGCCACCATGACCAGTACGACCGGGAGCCGGGCCACGAACAAACGCTAAGTCCGCCGACCGTGGCCCATGAAGGACGAGTCTTCGCATCTTCTGCCCATCAAGAGCGCGGCTCGCTCGGAGCGTAGTGAACCGGCTACGGAGGCGTGATGTCCCACCAGGCAGGGGCAACGGCAAGGACCTCTCGCTGTGCGGCCTGGAGGGCTACACCCGGATCAAGCACGTCATGCACGCCTTCTGACGGTCAGCCTGCGCCGCCCGTGTACTCGCTGGTCGCGCGCGTAAACTATTGACGCACTTTTAGCCTCCTCGGTAACTTATTTGCGTCACGGACCGGGAGGCATTCGATGATCCTTCGACGCGCGTTGACCGTGGCGGCAGTCGTCACCGCCGCCAGCCTGACCGTCCCACAGCCATCGGTCGCGCTGAGTGCCCCGGCCGGGCCCGGCGCCAAGGCCGGGCCGCCCACCGTCACCGGAGCCGACCTGCGGTTCACCCACCCCTCGCGGAAGCTGAGCTACGGCAGCGCCGCGCAGGCCGGCCTCACGCCGCAGTACGTCGACCGCATCGCCACCGACATCGCCAGCTATCTCCAGCCCTCGCCGACGCACCCGCTGTACGCCGGCGCGGTCGCGCTCGCCGCGCACGACGGCGTGATCGTCGCGCACGACGCCGCGGGCTACGCGCTGCGCTACGCCGACGACACTCCAACGGAGCTACCGCCGGACCAGTGGATCGCCATGCGGCCGGACACCATCTTCGACCTCGCCTCGGTGACGAAGCTGTTCACCGCGCTCGCCGCGGTGCAGCTCATCCAGGACGGCCGGATCGGCCTGAACACCCCGGTCGCGCAGTACCTCCCGCCGTTCGCCGCGAACGGCAAGGGCAACATCACCATCCGCAACCTGCTCACCCACACCTCCGGGCTGCCCGCCGATCCGAGCCCTTCGCTGTGCGACTACGCGACGAACGACGAGCGGTGGGCGGCGCTCTACGCCGAGACACCGATCGCGCCGCCGGACACGAGGTACCTGTACAGCGACGAGAGCATGATGATCCTGGGCAAGGTCATCGAGACGGTCACCGGCCAGCCCCTCGACGAGGTGATCGCGCAGCGCATCACGCGACCGCTCGGCATGACCGACACCATGTTCAACCCGCCGGCCTCGCTGCGGCCGCGCATCGCGGCCGAGGAGTACCAGCCGTGGACCGGCCGCGGCATCGTCTGGGGCAGCGTGCACGACGAGAACGCGTACTGCCTGGGCGGCGTCTCCGGGCATGCCGGCCTCTTCTCCACCGCGCACGACCTGGCCGTGCTCGCCCAGACCCTGCTCAACGGCGGCCGGTACGGGCACGTGCGGATCCTCTCCGAGGACTCGGTGCGGTCGCTGTTCACCAACTACAACCAGGCGTTCCCCGGCAACGCGCACGGCCTGGGCTTCGAGCTCGACCAGCGGTGGTACTCCGACGCGCTGAACTCCCCGGTGACCGCCGGGCACACCGGCTACACGGGAACGTCGATCGTCATCGACCCGCTGTCGGACTCGTTCGTCATCCTGCTGACCAACCGGGTGCACCCGAGCCGCAACTGGGGCAGCAACAACCCGGCCCGGCGAGCCGTCGCCCGCGACCTCGCCCTCGCGCTTCCGGTGCGCCCGGCGCACGGCCGGACGGACTGGTTCTCCGGGGCCAACGACCGCACCACGACCACGCTGACCCTGCCGCTCGACATCCCCGCCGACGGCGCAGAGCTGTCGTTCGATCTCTGGTACGACACCGAGGAGACCGACATCGGCACGCTCGAGGTCTCCGCCGACGGCGGGCAGACGTGGCAGCCGCTGCCGTTCTCGCTCCGGTCCGGCGCCTACACCTGGGACAGCGACGGGGCGTTCTCCGGGTACGCGGGACGGCGCTGGGCGAAGGCGTCGGCGCAGCTGCCGGGCGGCACCACGCACCTGCGCTGGCGGTACACCACCGACCCGCTGTACCAGGGCCGCGGGATCTATGTGGACGGTGTGCGGGTGGTCGGTCGGAACGGCCTGCTCTTCGACGACAGCAGGCCGCGCGACGCCGCGCTGTTCCAGCCGGACGGGTGGACGGTCAGCAGGTCCTGACCAGGGTCAGCATCCGTCCTCGCCGCGCCTGGCCTGGCGGCGCACCTCGCGCTCGGCCTCTTTGCGGGCCTGCTTGGCGGCCCACCGCTGCGGCTCGCCGTTCACCATGCCGCTGAAGGTCTGGACGAGCAGGAGCACGCCCCACGGTGCGGCGACCCAGACCGGCCAGAAGTAGGTCAGCTCGCCGGAGAGCACCGCCGTGACGGCCCAGATGCCGGTGCAGATCGCGACGATCCGCGTCCACCCGGCCCACGTCTCGGCGAGCCAGCGGCGGGCGGCGCCCGGGTAGCGGCCGTCCGGGTCGGGCTGCCCGGGCACCGCGACCTGGGACCGCGAGATCGGGGTGACGCCCGGCAGGTCGACCAGCAGCTTGTCCAGCTCGGCGTAGGTCTTCGCCGCGTACGCCTCGCGCAGCCGCTCGTCGTACTCCTGCAGGTTGAGCCGCCCTTCTTCCAGGGCGATGCGCAGCCGCTCGGCGACCCGCTCGCGGTCGGCGTCGCCGGCCCGCATCTCACCGGGGTCCATGCCGGTCAGCATGCCAGAGCGGGGCAACCGCCGGTCAGGCCAGACGGCGCGGGAGCACCCGGCGGGACGAGGCCGGGCTACGCCGGCGGGATGACGCGCAGGTGGCCGCGGCGGCCGAGCCGGTCGAGGGGCGGGTCCGGTGCCTCGGCGCCCACCGCCGGCCGGGCCGCCTCGCGCACCGCCTCGGCGAGTGCGACCAGGTCGTCGGTGGTCGGCGGGGGCGGCTCGAACTCGCCGTCATGCCGCACCAGCTCCCAGCCGCGCGGCGCGGTCAGGCTGCGCGCGTGCCGTTCGCACAGGTCGTACGTGTGCGGCTCGGAGAACGCGGCCAGCGGGCCGACCACCGCGGTCGAGTCGGCATAGACGTAGGTCAGGGTGGCGACAGCCTGGCGGGGGCAGCCGTTACGGGAGCAGCGCCGGGGTGACCTCACGGCGGAATTATCACCCCTGTCCGCCCGGTTGGGCCCAGCCCGGATGCGACACGCCGAGTCGCGATCATCACTGGCCGCCCGCCCCCCGATCCGGGTCGTGCCGGCGCAGCGCCGGGGCCGGCCGCGGAGCTACGCTGACCGCGTGACAAGTCCCGAGCGCCGCCCGGACGGCAGGTCGGCGCCCGCCGCCGGCGCCCGGCCCGCCGAGCAGAGCGGCCCGCCGGCCACCGGCCCGGGTCGCCGGGCGCGCCGCGACCGGCATGGGCGGGGGTTGCGCGGCCGGCTGGTGCCGGCCACCGTGCCGCTGGCCCGCACCAAGGCGGAGATCTTCGACGATCTGGTGCTGGACACCGTGGAGTCGCTGGAACGCCGGTACGCCAAGGAGCTGGCCGGCGTGGAGTTCGCGGTGGAGGACGTGCCGCCGGAGCTGAACGTGTACGACTCCGACGTGCTCGAAGACGGCGAGGTGCCGCTGGCCAGGCTGCTGCCTGGACGGCAGGCGGTCCCGCCGCGGATCGTGCTGTACCGCCGCCCCCTGGAGTTCCGGGCGATCGACCGGGAGGAGCTCGCCGACCTGATCCACGACGTGGTCGTCGAACAGGTCGCGAACCTGCTCGGGATAGACCCGGACGAGCTGGCGTAGCGCTGGCGTGGACCGCTCAGGCGGCGCGGCGCTTGAGCCGGCGCCGCTCCCGCTCGGAGAGTCCCCCCCAGATGCCGAACCGCTCGTCGTGCCCCAGCGCGTACTCCAGGCACTCCGCCCGCACCTCGCAGCGCGTGCAGATCCGCTTGGCCTCGCGGGTCGACCCCCCCTTCTCCGGGAAGAACGCCTCGGGATCGGTCTGCGCGCACAGCGCCCGCTCGTGCCACTCCGGCGCGTCCCCGAGCAGGTCGGCCACGGCAAGTAGGCCGTCCATCAGCTTGCCTCCTTCTACCGCGCCGGTCGCAGGGACCGGCGCACCCCCCACGCCGGAGGGCGTGTTCTTACCACCCGGCACCGGCGATCGGGCCACCGGACCGAGCACCCCTCTGCACCCCCCGAGGCGTGTCCTTATCGTCCGATCGATGGCGTTTTGCAATGCCCCGTTCGAACAACCCCACTGAAATTACACGCGTGTAATGCGTGCGCCGTCAAGCGGAACCTGGTAAATGGACCGATTTTCCGGCGCGTCGCGCACGACTCGCGGGGGCGGTGGCCGACGCGCCACAGGTCGCGGCTCAGATCGGGACGACCGCGTCGTAGGTGGTGGTGCGCTGCCGGGCCGGCCGGCCGGCGGCCGCGGCGATTCTGTGCAGCTCAGCCACCGTACGCGCCGAGCCGTGCTCGGATCCGGCCATCCGCGAAATTGTCTCCTCCATCAGGGTGCCGCCCAGGTCGTTGCAGCCGCCGCGGAGCATCGCCACGGTGCCCTCGTCGCCGAGCTTCACCCAGGAGCACTGGATGTTCGGGATCCGGCCATGCAGCAGCAGCCGGGCCATGGCGTGCACAGCCCGGTTCTCCCGCCAGGTCGGACCGGGCCGGGCGATGCCGGCCAGGTAGATCGGCGCGTTGGTGTGCACGAACGGCAGCGCCACGAACTCGGTGAAGCCGCCGGTGCGGTCCTGCACCTCGGCGAGCACGCGGAAATGGCCGAGCCAGTGCCGCGGGTGGTCCACGTGCCCGTACATCATCGTGGAGCTGGACCGGATCCCCAGCTCGTGCGCGGTGGTGACCACCTCGACCCAGGTCGCCGCGGGCAGCTTGCCCTTGGTCAGCACCCAGCGCACGTCGTCGTCGAGGATCTCGGCGGCGGTGCCGGGAATGGTGTCCAGACCGGCCTCGCGCAGCTGGGTCAGCCAGTCCCGGATGGACACCCCGGCCTTGGCCGCCGCGGTGACCACCTCCATCGGCGAGTACGCGTGCACGTGCATTCCGGGGACCCGCGCCTTGATCGCCCGGATCAGGTCGGCGTACACGGTGACCGGCAGCTTCGGGTCGATGCCGCCCTGCATGCACACCTCGGTGGCGCCCGCCCGCCACGCCTCCTCGGCCCGGTCGGCGACCTGCTCGATGGAGAGGCGGTACGCGTCGGCGTCCCGCTCCCGCTGGGCGAAGGCGCAGAACCGGCAGCCCACGTAGCAGACGTTGGTGAAGTTGATGTTGCGGTTCACCACGTACGTCACGTCCTCGCCGACCGCGTCGCGGCGCACCTCGTCGGCGATCCGGCACAGCTCGTCCAGCGCCGGCCCGTCGGCCTCGAACAGGGCCAGCGCGGCGGCCTCGTGCCGCGGCAGCAGCAGCGCCGCCGGGTCGTCGGCGGCCAGTCGCAGGCCCGCCCGGACGTCGCCGGAGCCGACGCCACCGGCGGTGACCCGGCCGGCGACCGCCGCCCAGTCCCCGTAGACGGTGTCGAAGTCGCCCCGGCGGTCCGCCGACCGGCCCTCGGTGTCGATCGCGACGTGCAGGTCGGTGCGCCCACCCGGCACGAACGCCTCGTCCGGCTCCTGCCAGGGACGGCCGGACGGGCGGGCCGACTCGAGCGCCAACCCGGTCTGCGGGTCGGCCAGCGCCGCCACGTGGCCGGCGAGCCGCGGGTCGAGCCAGGGCGCGCCGCGGCGCACGTACTCCGGGTAGATGGTCAGGCGCTCGCGCAGGGTGAACCCGGCGGCGGCCGACCGCCGCGCCAGCTCGTCGATCTGCGGCCACGGCCGCTCCGGGTTGACGTGGTCCGGCGTCACCGGGGAGACCCCGCCCCAGTCGTCGATCCCGGCCCGCAGCAGCAGGTCGTACTCGTCCTCGATCAGGTTCGGCGGGGCCTGGATGCGCGCCCGCGGGCCGAGCACCAGCCGGGCCACCGCGACCGTGGCCGCCAGGTCGTGCAGGTCCGCGTCGGGCATCCGGCGCATCGCGGTGTCCGGCTTGGCGCGGAAGTTCTGCACGATCACTTCCTGGATGTGCCCGTACTCCCGGGCCACCTGCCTGATCGCGAAGAGCGACTCGGCCCGCTCGGCCGGCGTCTCGCCGATCCCGATGAGGATGCCGGTGGTGAACGGCACCGCCACCCGGCCCGCGTCGGCCAGCACCCGCAGCCGGACCGCCGGCTGCTTGTCCGGCGAGCCGAAGTGCGGGCCGCCCGGCTGCGACCACAGCCGCTCCGCGGTGGTCTCCAGCATCATGCCCATGCTCGGCGCGACCGGCTTGAGCCGCTGCAGCTCGGCCCAGGACAGCACGCCGGGGTTGAGGTGCGGCAGCAGGCCGGTCTCCTCGAGCACGGCGATCGCGCAGGCCCGCAGGTAGTCCACAGTGGAGTCATAGCCGCGCTCGGCGAGCCACCGCCGGGCCTGCGGCCAGCGCTCCTCCGGCCGGTCGCCCAGCGTGAACAGCGCCTCCTTGCACCCCTGCTCGGCGCCGGCCCGGGCGATCGCCAGCACCTCGTCCCGGTCCAGGTAAGCGGCGGGCAGGCGGTGCGGCACGGTGACGAAGGTGCAGTAGTGGCAGCGGTCCCGGCACAGCCGGGTGAGCGGGATGAAGACCTTCCTGGAGTACGTCACCACACCCGGCCGGCCGGCGTCGCGCAACCCCGCGTCGCGGACTGCGCCGGCCAGCCTGAGCAGCTCGTCGAGGAGGCTGCCGCGGGCCCCCAGCAGGGCGGCCGCCTCCTCGACGTCGAGCGACTTGCCGTCCGCGGCACGGCGCAGGGCCCGCCGCACGCTCGCCTCAGTAGCAGGCACAGGCATTCGTGAAGCGTAGGACGGATCACCGGCGCCGCATACCGCAGCCCGCCCGGCCGCGGTGTGGCCGTGGTAACAGGTGGCTCAGCGCCAGGGCTGGTCGCGGCCCTGGTCGTTGGGCAGCACCTGCGTCCGGTGGGCCTCGTCCGACTCGGCGGGCGACCCGGCCGGTGGCGCCGACGGTGGGCTGGCCTGCGGCTGCGTCGGGTAGCTCGGCTGCCCGTAGCCGGCCGGATAGCCGGACTGGCCGTAGCCGGCCGGGTAGCTGGACTGGCCGTAGCCGGGCTGGCCGTAGCCCTGCGGGTACGCCTGGGTCTGGTCGCCGTAGCCGGGCGCGCCCGGCTGGCCCGCGCCGTAGCCGGGCTGGCCGTAGGTCTGGCCGTAGCCGCCGGGCTGGCCGTACGTGGTCGGCTGGCCGTAGCCGCCGGGCTGGCCGTACACGGTCGGCTGGCCGTAGACGCCGGGCGGGTTGCTCGGCTTGGGCACGTAGTACAGGCCCCGCCAGATGCGGAGCACGGCAAGGGCGGCGACCGCGAACACGCCGGTGTACGCCACCCGCGCCAGCAGCTGCTCGAAGGCCACCCGGGCGGAGTCGCCAGCGGTGTTGGCGAACGCGATGAGCAGGCCGAAGACGACGCCGAAGAACGCCGAGACGGCGTACTCGATCAGCGCCACCAGGGTGATCAGCCTGGCCCGTCCGACCGCCGGCCCCAGGTGCGTGGCCAGCAGTACCGCGAGGAACGGGAACCCGATGCGGTCCAGGCCGAGGAAGCTGTCGAAGCTGCCCGAGGCCCGATCCAGGAAGCCCGGCCGCAAGTCGCCGGGGATCAGCAGCTGGATCACCCCGACCAGGAGCAACAACGCGGTCGCCCCGAGCAACGCCAGGGCCGCCGTCTCACGCAGCGGATGTGTGAACTCACTGGCCTGCTTCTCGGTCCTCTCGCCGGTCGTACTGGCCGGCTCTGGTTGGGTACTCACGGTTCCCCCTGTCGGACGGAATCGATCGTCGGTCGTCGGAGGGTGAGCGTAGCCCTCCCCGCCCAATATGACTCCCCCGCACCCGGGCCGCTGCTCGGGAGCGGGATGGGCGAGGATGACGGCATGCACATCGTGGTACTCGCCGGCGGCATCGGCGGAGGTCGCTTCCTGGCCGGTGTCCGGGCGTTCGCCCGGCAGACCGGCGCCGAGGTGACCGCGGTGGTCAACGTCGGCGACGATGTCACCCTGCACGGTCTGCGGATCTGCCCGGACCTGGACAGTGTGATGTACACCCTGGGCGGCGGCGCCGACCCGGAGCGGGGCTGGGGGCGCCGGGACGAGACCTGGACGGTGCGGGAGGAGCTCGCCGCGTACCAGGCCGAGCCGAGCTGGTTCGGGCTGGGCGACCGGGACATCGCCACGCACCTGATCCGCACCACGATGCTCAACGCCGGCTACCCCCTCTCCGCGGTCACCGCGGCGCTGTGCGTCCGGTGGCAGCCGGGAGTCCGGCTGCTGCCGGCCACCGACGACCGGATGGAGACCCACGTCGTGGTGGAGCAGGACGCCGGGCGCGAAGGCGGGCCGGCGGGCGCCGGCGAGCGGGCCATCCATTTCCAGGAGTGGTGGGTACGGCACCACGCCCGGCTACCGGCCCGCCGGTTCGTGTTCGTCGGCGCCGAGTCGGCCAAACCGGCCGAGGGCGTGCTGGACGCGCTGGCCGGCGCCGACGTGGTCCTGCTCGCGCCCAGCAACCCGGTGGTCAGCATCGCCCCGATCCTCGCCGTACCTGGGCTGAGGGAGGCGCTGACCGCCGGCCGCGCCCCGGTGGTCGGCGTGTCGCCCATCATCGGCAGCGCGCCGGTGCGCGGCATGGCGGACAAGTGCCTCGCCACCATCGGTGTGGAGTGCAGTGCCCGTGGTGTCGCCGCCATGTACGGCGCGCGGTCCGCCGGCGGGCTGCTCGACGGGTGGCTGGTGGACACGGCCGACGCCGGGGTGCACGTCGACGGCCTGCCGGTGCGGGCGGTTCCACTGTGGATGACCGACGAGGCGGCCACCGCCGCGATGACGCGGGCCGCGCTGGAGCTCGCCGGGGTGCTCCGGTGAACCTGGAGATCCTCGCCGTGCGCGGCATCGGGGAGGTACGCCCCGGCGACGACCTGGCCGCGCTGATCACCGCAGCCGCGCCGTGGCTGCGCGACGGCGACGTGCTGGTGGTCACCAGCAAGATCGTCTCAAAGGCGGAGGGCCGCCTGGTGGACGTACCCGCGGACGGCCCGGAGCGGGAGGCCGCGCGGGAGGAGGTGCTCGCCGCCGAGACCGCCCGCACGGTGGCCCGCCGCGGCAGCACCCGCATCGTGCAGACACACCACGGCTTCGTCATGGCCTCGGCCGGGATCGACGCATCCAATGTGGACCGCACGCGGCTGGTGCTGCTGCCGAAGGACCCGGACGCCTCGGCCCGCGGGCTGCGGACGGCACTGCGGGAACGGTTCGGCCTGGACGTGGCGGTCATCATTTCCGACACGATGGGCCGGCCGTGGCGCAACGGCCTGACCGACGTGGCGCTCGGCGCCGCCGGCATCGAGCCGCTGCTGGATTACCGGGGCACCGTCGACGCGTACGGCAACGCCCTGCACATCACCCAGATGGCCGTGGTGGACGAGCTGGCCGGCGCGGCCGAGCTGGTCAAGGGAAAGAACGACCGGGTGCCGGTCGCGGTGGTGCGTGGGTTCCTGCCCCAGCCGGCAGCCGGCGCCGACGCGGCGCGGCCCGACGGCCCGGGGGCGGCGGCGCTGGTCCGCGACGCGGCGCAGGATCTGTTCTCGCTCGGCACCGCCGAGGCGCGGGCAGTCGGCCTGCGCGACGCGGCCCTCCTGCCTGACGAGGCCTCGGGAGGGCCGGCGGACCAGGCCGCGGTGGAACGCGCTCTCGCGACCGTGGCGGAGGCGACCTGGCCCGGCACCAGGTTTGTCCTGGACGGGGATCGCATCCTGTGCTCGGTCGACTCCGCTGAGGACGCCTTGGCGCTGGTCCGCCTGGGCGCCGACATCCACCGCCTCCGTGTCGCCCTCGCGGCCGAGGGGGTGGCCAGCGCGCTACTGCCCGGTACCTCGGGATCGCTCGCCGTCGT
>JADGHA010000110.1 GCA_019689695.1 Micromonosporaceae bacterium
GGTGTGCGGCACCGACCGCGAGATTGTCGCCGGCGAGTACGGCGCGCCGCCGCCGGGCCGGGAACGGCTCGTGCTGGGGCACGAGTCGCTGGGCCGGGTGCGGTCGGCGCCGCCGGGCAGCGGGTTCGCCCCCGGCGACCTGGTGGTGGGGGTGGTCCGCCGCCCGGACCCGGTGCCCTGTGGAGCGTGCGGCCGCGGTGAGTTCGACATGTGCCGCAACGGCCGGTACACCGAGCGGGGCATCAAGGCGCTGAACGGCTACGCGAGCCAACTGTGGACCGTCGAGCCGGACTATGCGGTGCGCCTGGACCCGGGCATGGAAGACGTCGGCGTGTTGCTGGAGCCGACCTCCGTGGTGGCGAAGGCGTGGGAGCAGGTCGAGCGGGTGGGCAACCGCTCATGGTTCGAGCCGCGCCGGGTCCTGGTCACCGGCGCCGGCCCGATCGGGCTGCTCGCCGGCCTGCTGGGCACCCAGCGCGGCCTGGACGTCCATGTGGCGGACCGGGTCGGGCACGGCGCCAAGCCGGATGCGGTCGCGGCGCTCGGCGCCACGTACCACACTTCGCCGATCTCGCAGGTTGCGGCGAAGCTGAACCCGGACGTGGTGATCGAGGCGACCGGTGCGGGCTCGGTCGTGTTCGACGTCATCGCCAACACCGCTGCCTACGGGGTCGTCTGCCTCACCGGCGTCTCCTCCGCGGGGCGGAAGCTGGCCGTCGACGCCGGCGCAGCCAACCGGGAACTGGTGCTGGAGAACGACGTCGTGATCGGCTCGGTCAACGCCAACCTGCGCCACTACACCGCTGCTGCGGCGGCGCTGGCGGCCGCCGACCGGCAGTGGCTGCGCCGGCTGGTCACCCGCACGGTGCCGCTGGAGCACTTCGCGGACGCCCTGACCGCCCACCCCGACGACATCAAGGTCGTCATCACCCTCCAGTGAGGAGCCGCGATGCCGCGACGGATCGAGGACTACGCAGTACTGGGAGACCTGCAGACCATGGCGCTGGTCGGCCGGGACGGCTCCATCGACTGGCTGTGCCTGCCCCGGTTCGACTCGCCGGCATGCTTCGCCGCCCTGCTCGACACGGAGGAGGCCGGGCACTGGCTGCTGGCCCCCGCGGGCGGCACGACCGCCACGCGGCGGCAGTACCGCGGTGACACCCTGATCCTGGAATCCACTTGGGATACCGCCGACGGCGCGGTCCGCGTCATTGACTGCATGCCGCCGCGCGGCGAGGCG
Organism: Micromonosporaceae bacterium; assembly: GCA_019689695.1. Classification (GTDB taxonomy): domain Bacteria; phylum Actinomycetota; class Actinomycetes; order Mycobacteriales; family Micromonosporaceae; genus JADGHA01. The sequence goes on from JADGHA010000110.1 coordinate 1,241, forward strand.
GCCGACGTCGTGCGCGTCGTGGAGGGCCTGTCCGGGGCCGTACCCATGCAGATGCGGCTACGCCTGCGGTTCGACTACGGCCGCATCGTGCCCTGGGTCCGCCACCACGGCAACGACCTGGGCGCCATCGCCGGACCGGACGCGGTGTGGCTGCACACCCAGGTGCCCTTGTCCGGGCAGGACCGCACCACCGAAGCGAACTTCACCGTCCGTGCCGGCGAGCGCATCCCGTTCGTCCTGACCTACCAGCGCTCGCACCTACCCCGGCCGAAACCGGTCGATGCCGAGCGCGCCATCGACGACACGGAACGCTTCTGGACCTCGTGGATCGGCCGCTGCCGCTACCGTGGGCGCTGGTCGGGCGCCGTCCGCAGGTCGCTCGTCCTGCTCAAGGCCCTCACCTACGCCCCGACCGGCGGGATCCTCGCCGCCGCCACCACCTCCCTGCCCGAACAGCTCGGCGGGCCCCGCAACTGGGACTACCGCTACTGCTGGCTGCGCGACGCCACCTTCACCCTGCAGGCGCTGCTGGGCACCGGCTACGTGGCCGAGGCGCGGGCCTGGCGGGAGTGGCTGCTGCGCGCCGTCGCCGGCGACCCGGCCGAGCTACGGATCATGTATGCCCTCGACGGGAGCCAGCGCATCCCCGAGTACCCGATCGGCTGGCTTGCCGGCTACGAAGGCTCGACCCCGGTGCGGGTCGGCAACGCCGCCGCCGACCAGTTCCAGCTCGACGTGTGGGGGGAGGTCCTCGACGCGCTCCACCTGTCCCGGGAAGCCGGCATCGCGCCCTCCGAGGCGGCCTGGGACATGCAGCGGGCCCTGCTGGACTTCCTCGAAGGGAACTGGCAGGAGCCGGACAACAGCCTCTGGGAGGTCCGCGGCCCCCGCCGCCACTTCGTCCACTCCAAGGTCATGGCCTGGGCCGCGTTCGACCGCGCCGCTGCCGCGGTGGAACGGCACCACCTGGATGGCCCCGTCGAACGGTGGCGGGCGCTGCGCGACCAGATCCACGCCGAGGTCTGCGCCAAGGGCTTCGACACCGACCGCAACACCTTCACCCAGTTCTACGGCTCCACCGGTCTGGATGCCGCCCTGCTGCTCATCCCCCGAGTGGGGTTCCTACCACCCACCGACCCTCGGGTGGTCGGCACCATCGAGGCCATCCAACGGGAGCTGCAGGTCGACGGGTTCGTCATGCGTTACCACCCGCAGAACGACAACAATGTCGACGGCCTGCCCGGCACCGAGGGCACCTTCCTCGCCTGCACGTTCTGGCTCGTCGATGCCCTGCACGGCTGCGGCCGGGTGGATGAGGCCGAGGCCCTGTTCGAGCGCCTGCTCGGCCTGCGCAACGACGTCGGGATCCTGGCCGAGGAGTACGACCCGGCCAGCCGGCGCCACCTCGGCAACACCCCGCAGGCGTTCAGCCTCGTCGGCCTGGTCAACTCGGCCCGCCAGCTGACCGGCTCGACGACCCGCACCTCGGCATCGGCGGCAGAGCAAGGCACGTCCGCCTGAGCACCGACGGGTCGTCGTCGGCTACCTCGGTTCGGGAACCATCTCGATGGCGCCGGCGGGGCACTCCGCCACGCAGATGCCGCACCCCTTGCAGTAGTCGTAGTCGATGGCGAAGCGCTTGCCGGGGCCGAGCTTGACGATGGCGTTGTCCGGGCACATGCCGTAGCAGTTGTCGCACTCGAAGCAGTTGCCGCAGGACAGGCAGCGCCGCGCCTCGTACAGCGCGGTCGACTCGCCCAGGCCGCCGGTCACCTCGTCGAAGGTGGACACCCGGCGGGCCGGTTCCAGCCGGGGCCGCACGGTGGCCGGGGCGTCCGAGTAGTACCAGGTGTTGAGCCGGTCGAAGGTGGCCAGCGGCGGTCGCGGCGGGCGGGCCGGCCGGGCGCCGCGCAGCCAGGCGTCGATGTGCCGGGCAGCCCGCTTGCCGTGGCCGATCGCGGTGGTGACGGTACGGTCGGACGGCACCATGTCGCCGCCGGCGAACACGCCCGCGTGCCCGGTCATCATGTCCGGCCCCACCTGGACCACCCCGTCGCGCACCTCGACGCCGGCCAGGCCGTCCACGATGGACCGGTCCACGTCCTGGCCGATGGCGAGGACCACGCTGTCCGCGGCGAGCTCCTCCAGCTCGCCGGTGGGTTGCGGGTAACCGGTGTCGTCCAAGCGCATCTTCTCCACTGTGATGCTGCCGCGGCCAGCGTGCGCGATCGTGGACAACCAGCGCATCTGCACGCCTTCCTCTTCCGCCTCGGCGACCTCGGACGGCTGGGCCGGCATGCGATCCCGGGTGCGCCGGTAGACGACCAGCGCCTCGGTGGCGCCCAGCCGTCTGGCACTGCGGGCCACGTCCATCGCGGTGTTGCCGCCGCCGTAGACGACGACCCGGCGGCCGAGCCGGGGAGGTTCGCCGTCGGCGATGGTGCGCAGCACGGACAGCGCGTCCAGGATGCGCGCGGAGTCGCCGGCGGGCAGGTAGGTCCGGTGGCTGAGCTGGGCGCCGATGCCGAGGAACGCGGCGTCGAAGTGGCCGTCACGCATCTCCGCGGCGAGATCGGTGACGGGGTGGCCGAGTTCCAGGCGTACACCCATCGCCTCGATCCGGGCCACCTCCGCGTCGAGGACCTCCCGGGGCAGCCGGTAGACGGGTATGCCGTAGCGCATCATCCCGCCGGCGCGCTCGCCGGCGTCGCGGACGGTCACCTCGTGCCCGCGCAGCCTCAGGTGGTACGCGGCGGACAGCCCGCTCGGCCCGGCACCGACGACGAGAACGCGGGTGCCCGCGGGGGGTGCGGTGACCGGCACTGTCCAACCGCGACGGATCGCCTCGTCCCCGAGGAACCGCTCGACCGCGTTGATGCCGACCGACTCATCCAGCTGGGCGCGGTTGCAGGCGGTCTGGCAGGGGTGGTAGCAGACCCGGCCCATGACGGCGGGGAAGGGATTGTCCGCCATGATCTGCCGCCAGGCCTCCTGGTAGCCCGCCTCCTCGGCGTGGTAGAGCCAGCGCTGGACGTTCTCGCCGGCCGGGCAGGCGTCGTTGCACGGCGGCATCCGGTCCACGTAGACCGGGCGTTCGGTGCGCCAGGCGCCGGTCTTGTTGGCCAGGCTGGACCCGACCCGGAGCGTGATCGCGAACGGCGTGTTCATCGCTTTCCCTCCAGGTGGAAGCGCCGGACGTTGCGGTCGGCCATGGCCTGCAGCCGCTCGATGACGTCGGAACGCACTGCCGGATCGAACAGGTGCGCATACCGCCGCTGCGGGCGCAGGTACTCCTCGACGGGCAGCCGCCGGCGGATCGGCGTCACCGCCACGACCTCGCCGCGTTCGGCCTCGAAGACAGGGAACAGGCCGGTCTCGACGGCCAGGCGGCCCAGCCGGATGGTCTCGCCGGTGCCGCTGCCCCAGCCGAGCGGGCAGGGGACCAGCACGTGCAGGTACCGGGCGCCGCGCAGCTGCATGGCCCGGAAGACCTTGGCCTCCAGGTCGCGTAGGCCCGCGACGGTGGCCGTGGCCACGTACGGGATCTCGTGCGCCATGGCGACCAGCGGGGCGCTTTTGCCCTGGCCGAAGGTGTTGCCCGGCTGCGGGCCCACCGCCGGGGTGGTCGCGGTGCGGGCGGCCGGCGGGGTGGCGCCGGAGCGCTGGACCCCGGTGTTCATGTACGCCTGGTTGTCGTAGCAGACGTAGAGCACGTCGTCGTTGCGCTCGAACATGCCGGAGAGGGCGCCGAACCCGATGTCGACGGTGCCGCCGTCACCGCCCTGGCCGATCACCCGGATCTCGGTGCGGCCGCGCGCCCGCAGTGCTGCGGCCACGCCGCTTGCCACCGCCGGCGCGTTGCCGAACAGGGAGTGCAGCCAGGGCACCCGCCAAGCGCTCTCCGGGTACGGCGTGGAGAAGACTTCCAGGCAGCCGGTGGCGTTGACCACGACCAGCTGGCCATCGGTGGCCCTGCTGGCCGCGTCGAGCACGTACCGCGCCGCCAGCGCCTCCCCGCAACCCTGGCAGGCCCGGTGTCCGGAGGTGATCGAGTTGGCCCGGTCCATGCGGGCCTGCGTGCTGCGCTGCGCGGGGTCGAGCAGCCGGTTGCCGACGGCGAAGCTGCCGGTCTGGTAGAACTTCACCCGCTGGACCGTCATGGTTGCCCTCCCGTTGCCTGCCGGACCAGGTCGTGGTCCAGGTCGAGGAAGGTGAGCGGGGCGAGCTGGTCGGCGGCGGCGTCGGCGATCATCGAGCGCAGCGAGTCCCGGGTCACCGGGCGGCCGCCGAGCCCGGCGACGACCGTGTAGTGCCGCTGCGGGGTGCCGGCCATGGCGGCCGCGATGTCCGCGCTGACTACACCGCCGACGCCGACGGCGAACGCCCGCTCCAGCACCACCACCCGCCGGGCGCGCCGCAGCGCCTCGCGGAGGGCGTCGGCGGGGAACGGCCGGAACGTGGTCACGCCGAGCACGCCGACCGCCACCCCCTCGGCGCGCAGCTCGTCCACAGTGTCTTTCAGGGTGCCCAGCACCGAGCCGAGCGCGACCACCACCGTCTCGGCGTCCTCGCACCGGTACGGGTCGACCAACCCGGTCCCGCCCCGGCCGAGGACGTCGCGGAGCTCGCGAGCCAGCACCGGGATGCGGTCCAACGCGCGCAGCTGGGTCAAGTGGGCTAGGTACCGCACCTCGGTAAAGGCCTCCGGTCCCACCATCGCGCCGATGCTGACCGGCTCGGCGGGGTCGAGCACCTGACGCGGCCGCAGCGCCGGCAGGAACGCGTCGACCTGGCTTGGGTCGGGCAGGTCGACCGGCTCGACCGCGTGCGTGAGCACGAACCCGTCCATGCACACCATCACCGGCGTGGACAGCTCCTCAGCCAGCCGGAACGCCAGCACGTGCAGGTCCACAGCGTCCTGATTGGACTCGGCGTACAGCTGGATCCAGCCGGAGTCGCGCTGCGACATGGTGTCGCTGTGGTCGTTCCAGATGTTGATCGGCGCACCGATGGCCCGGTTGGCGACGGTCATCACGATCGGCAGGCCGAGCCCGGCGGCGTTGTAGAGGGCCTCCACCATGTACAGCAGGCCCTGGCTGGCGGTGGCCGTGTACGCCCGTGCCCCGGCCGCGGATGCACCGATGGCCACCGACATCGCGGCGAACTCGCTCTCCACATTGACGTACTCGCACCCGGTCAGCCGCCCCGACTTCACCAGCGCGGAGAGCGCCTCCACGATGTGCGTCTGCGGTGATATCGGGTACGCGCAGATGACCTGCGGGCGGCACCGGGCGACCGCCTCGGCCACCGCCCGCGACCCCTCGATCTGGCTAAGCATCTGCCCGCTCCCTCTGCTGCGCGCTCACCAGTGCGTGCGCGTGCCGGGCGGCCGCCACGTTGGCCTCCGCCATCCGGCCGGTGAACCGCTGGCGGATGGCGCGGACCACCGACTCGAGCGCGACCTGCCCGCTGGCCGCGGCGAACGCGCCGAGCAGCGGCGCGTTCGGCACCGGCCGCCCGACGTGCTCCAGCGCCAGCTGGGTGGCCGGCACCAGGTGCGTCCGGACGCCGGGCGGGATCCCGTCGAAGGTCTCCAGGCCGGTGTTCAGCAGCACCAGCCCACCGGGCGCGAGGCCGGCGAACACGTCCACGTGGCGCAGCAGGGTGGCGTCCTGCACGATCACCGCGTCCGGTCGGCGGACCGGCTCGCGCAGCCGGATGCGCCTGTCGTCGATCCGGCAGAACGCCGCCACCGGCGCGCCGGTGCGCTCGGAGCCGAAGCTCGGGAACGCCTGTGCGTACCGGCCCTCGTTGAACGCGGCCACCGACAGCAGCTCGGAGGCGGTGACCACGCCCTGCCCGCCGCGGCCGTGCAGCCGGATCTCGTACACGTCTCACCCCACCAGCGTCTTGACCCCCGCCACGAGCGCGCCCAGGCCGGCCTTGGCGTCGGCGAAGAGCATGCCCGTCTTCGGGTTGGTGTACAGCTCGTTGTCGATGCCGGCGTACCCGTGGCCCATGGACCGCTTGATGACGATGACGCTGCGCGCCGCGTCGACGTCGAGGATCGGCATGCCGGATATCGGGTTGCCCGGCCGGCGCGCCGCCGGGTTGGTCACGTCGTTGGCCCCCACGACCAGCGCCACGTCGGCGTGGGAGAGCTCGGCGTTCGCCTCGTCCAGCTCCTTCATCTGCGGGTACGGCACGTTCGCCTCGGCGAGCAGGACGTTCATGTGCCCCGGCATCCGTCCCGCGACCGGGTGGATCGCGTAGCTCACCGCCACGCCGTGTCCGGCCAGCAGCTGGGCTAGCTCGTGGACGGCGTGCTGCGCCTGCGCGGCCGCCAGGCCGTAGCCCGGCACGATGACCACCCTGCTGGCGTACGCGAGCTGGATCGCCGCGTCGTCGGCGCTGACCGCGCGTACCCCGGCACCGGGCGCCGGGGGGGGCCCCGGCGCGGGGGGCGCCGCCCGCGCCCCCCCCCCCCCCCGGCCGGGGAGTCGCCGGTGCCGAACCCGCCGGCCACGATGCTCACGATGGAGCGGTTCATGGCCTGCGCCATCAGGACGGTCAGGATGGTGCCGGACGCGCCGACCAGCGCTCCCGCGACGATCAGGACGCTGTTGTCCAGGACGAACCCGGCCATCGCCACGGCGGTGCCGGTGAAGGCGTTCAGCAGCGAGATGACCACCGGCATGTCCGCGCCGCCGATCGGCAGCACGCCGACCACGCCGAGGGCGAGCGCGGCCAGCAGCAGCACCGCCAGCGCCGCCATCCCGCCGCGGCCGGTCGCGCTGACGGCGCCGGCGCAGACCGCCACGATGGACAGCCCGGCGGTGAGGACCCGCCCGCCGGTGAAGACCACCGGCCCGCTGGGCACCAGACCCTGCAGCTTGCCGGAGGCCACCAGGGAGCCGGCGAAGGTGAGAGCGCCGATGAGCACGTCCAGCACGGTCGGGACGGCGACCCGTGCGGGCACGGGCGCGGCGAGCCGGGTGAACTCGTGCACCGCCACGATGGCGGCGGCGCCGCCGCCGACCGCGTTGAAGAGGCTCACCAGCTGGGGCATTGCCGTCATCCGCACGGTCCGGGCGGTGTACCAGCCGGCTAACGCCCCGGCACCCGCGCCCGCCCCGAGGAAGGTCCACCCGGTGGCCGTGATGGCGCCGGCGTCGATGACGAGCACGAGCGTGGCGACCACGGCCGCCGCCATGCCGGCGGCGGAGAGCTGGTTGCCGCGGCGGGCCCGGACCGGCGAGTTCATCAGGTGCAGGCCGAGCACGAAGCAGGCCGCGGCCGCCAGGTAGGTCAACCGAACCGCGGTGTCCACTGTGCTCACCGCTCGCGCTCGGTCGGCTTGCGGAACATCTGCAGCATCCGCCCGGTGACCACGTACCCCCCGACCACGTTCATGGCGGCGAAGCCGGCGGCGAACAACGCCAGGGCGTAGCCGACCAGGTCGTGCGCGCTGGCCGCGATGAGCACCGCGCCGACCAGCACCACGCCGTGGATGGCGTTGGCGGCCGACATGAGCGGGGTGTGCAGGGTGGCGGGCACCTTGCCTATCACCTCGAACCCGACCAGCAGGGCGAGCAGGAAGATGCTCAGGTTGGTCACCGGGAGCCTCCTTCGACGAGCGCGGCCACGGCCGGGTGGACGACCTGGCCCCGGTGGGTGATGACGACGCCGGCCTGGATCTCGTCGGTCAGGTCGACCACCGGCGAGCCGTCGCGGACCAGGTGCAGCAGCAGGGCGGTGACGTTGCGGGAGTAGGCCGCCGAAGCGGCGGTCGGGACGGTCGAGGCCAGGTTCGCCGCGCCGATCACGGTCACGCCCTCCTCGGTCACCACCGTCGCACCCGGGCGGCTCAGCGCCACGTTGCCGCCCCGGGGACCGGCGGCCAGGTCCACGACGACGGACCCCGCAGCCATTTGCTTCAGCGCGTCCTCGCTGACCAGCAAGGGCGGCCGCCGGCCGGGCACCTGAGCCGTCGTGATCACCACGTCGTGCCGGGCGATGCGGGCGACGAGTGCCTCCTGCTGGGCCCGCTGCTCGTCGGCGCCGAGTGCCCGGGCGTACCCACCCTCGCCGGTCGCGGTCGGCTGGCCGGGCAGGTCCAGGAAGGCCGCGCCGACGGACTCCACTTCGGACCTGGACTCCGGGCGGATGTCGTACCCGGAGACGACCGCGCCCAGCCGGCGCGCGGTGCCCATCGCCTGCAGGCCGGCCACCCCGGCGCCGAGCACGAGCACCCGCGCCGGCCGGGCCGTGCCGGCCGCGGTGACCAGCATCGGGAAGTAGCGACCGAACGCGTTCGCGGCCACCAGCACCGCCTTGTAGCCGGCCACGTTCGCCTGGGACGTCAGCGCGTCCATCGGCTGCGCCCGGCTCAGCGTCCTGGGTAGACAGTCCAGGCTCACCGCGGTTACGTCGAGATCGGCCAGGCGGCGCGCGTACTGTGGATCGGAGAGCGGGGCCAGCAGGCCGACGACGAGCTGGCCGGCCCCTGGTCGCAGCAGGTCATCCCCGGGCCGGCCGACCGCCACGACGACATCCGCCGATGCCAGCTCGGCCCGGCCGACCACCTCGGCGCCGGCCCGGGCGTACGCGTCATCGTCGAACCACGCCCGGCGGCCGGCGCCGGACTCGACCCGCACCGCCAGGCCGGCCGCGCGCAGCGGCCCGATTTGGTCGGGCACCAGGGCGACCCGGCGCTCGTCCGGGCCGCTCTCTGTCGCGACTGCCACCGTCAGCTCGGTCACGGAACTCTCCCGCTTCTGTAGTCCAGACCCAGACTGTGCCGCCGCGTCGGTGGGGCGCGACGGTCCGAGGCCCTCTGCGTACGGGACCTCCGGCCCTGATCCCGGAGGCTGCCGGGCCATACCGTCGACCGCAGAGCCCGGAGGTGGTTGAGATGCACTGGTACGACCACGGCATGAGCGGCTGGGGGTACGGCGTCATGCTGGTCAACGGCCTCGTCTTCTGGGCGCTGGTGGTCGCGGTCGGGGTGCTGCTGTACCGCGTCCTGCGCCGCGGCGAGGGCGGTGGCGGGCGCGGGGGACCGGACGAGCCGGCGCGGCAGACGCTCGCCGAGCGCTACGCCCGCGGCGAGATCGACGACGAGGTGTACCGCCGCCGGCTGGAGACGCTGCGGCGCGGCTGAGCCGGCCGGACAGCCGGCCCGGACTGCCGGCCGCAACCAGCCCGGCCGCCAGCCGCAACCAGCCGCCGGTCCGCTGGTGCCTAGGCCGCGGACCGGGTCGGCGCCGCGGTGTCGTCGTACCGATGCTCAAGCTTGTCGACCACGCCGACCACGCCGGGGATGGTGTGGCTGACTCGGA
>JADGHA010000111.1 GCA_019689695.1 Micromonosporaceae bacterium
GCCCCCGCCTGCGCAGCCCGCCCCACGACGGGTGCAGGAAACTCTCAGCGAGGACCCGTACACTCTGCCCGGCGTGTGGCGTGGCACACTCTGGCCTGAACCATGTCGATACGGGAGGGAGCAGGCGTGGCCTCCAGCAGGAGCCGGCAGCGCAAGTTGGCGCGGGCCAGGTACGACCGGCAGATGGCTCGCCGGGCGGCCGCCGCCCGGCGGCGCCGGCAGATCCAGGCCGCGGCCGGGGCGAGCCTGGCCCTGGTGCTGATCGTGGTCGGCACGGTCTGGCTGCTGGGCGGCTTCAGCGGCGAGCAGAAGCCGGCCGCCGCCCCGGACACCTGCATCTGGACCCCGCAGAACGCCTCCGCCAACGACAAGCTCAGGGACGTGGGCACCCCGCCCACGAAGGGCATACCCACCTCCGGCACGGCCGACATGATGGTGAGCACCAACCAGGGCGTCATCCACGTGGCGCTGGACGTGACGAAGGCGCCGTGCACCGCCGCGAGCCTCACCTACCTGGCCGACAAGGGCTTCTACGGCAACACCGAGTGCCACGAGCTGCTCACCGGCACCGGTGGGGTCTACGCGCTGCGCTGCGGCGACCCGTCGGGAACCGGCCTCGGCGGCCCGACGTACACCTTCTACGACGAGAACGTGCCCAGCGCACCCACCCCGGATCCGTCCGCCAGCGCCACCGCGCCGCCGAAGCCGCTCTACCCGAAGGGCACCGTGGCCATGGCGACCGACACGCCGGGCGCCAACGGCAGCCAGTTCTTCATCTTCTACCAGGACTCCCGGCCCGACCGGCAGTACTCGGTGGCCGGTACGGTGACCTCGGGCCTGGACGTGGTGGAGAAGATCGCCAAGGCGGGAACGGTGGACAACGGCTCGGGCGCGAAGACCAAGCCCAAGCTCGGCGTGAAGATCCAGAACTTGACCGTCACCGGCCCGGCCTCGCCGAGCGCCACCCCCAACGGGGTACCGGCGTCCGGCGGCACGCCCGCCTCCGGCGCACCGTCGGCGACCGGCTCGGCCAGCCAGACCGCCTCAACCAGCTAGAGCCTCAACCAGCTAGAAAGGAAGCACCGTGACCTCGACCAAGGAGCGCCAGCGCGCCGCGGCGCGGGCCCGGCTGGAACGGGAGATGGCCAAGCGGGCCGAGGCCGCCCGGCGGCGGCGTCGCCTGCAGCTGTCGATCGCCGGCGGGGTGGCGGTCCTGCTGGTCGCCGTCGGCACGGTCTGGCTGGTCACGAACGTCATGGGCGACGACGGCAAGAAGGAGGCCACCCAGAACGCCGCCGCGGCGACCTGCACGTGGATCAGCGTGCCGCCCGACCAGCGCACCAAGCAGACCGTCGACGTCGGCACGCCGCCCACCAACCCGCCGCGGACCGGCGCCAGGACCATGACCATCACCACCAACTTCGGGGTGGTCGAGGTCACCATGGACCTGTCCAAGACGCCGTGCACTGCGGCGAGCATGGCGTACCTGGCGAGCAAGAAGTTCTTCGACGGCACCAAGTGCCACCGGATGTTCGAGGGCGTCCTGCAGTGCGGCGACCCGAGCGCCAAGGGCAAGGGGTACCGGGAGACCGACGGCACCGGTGGGCCGGCGTACCGGTTCGGCAGCGAGAACCTGCCCACCGACCAGCGGCCGCCGTACCCCGCCGGGGTCGTGGCGATGGCCAACAGCGGCAGCCCGGACAGCAACGGCAGCCAGTTCTTCATCGTCTACAAGGACGTGCAACTGGACCCGAGCTACACCGTCCTGGGCCGGGTGACCAAGGGCCTGGACGTAGTGGAGGAGGCGACCAAGGCCGGCGACGACGGCGCGTACGCCAACGGCCCCGGCGGCGGCCATCCCAAGAACGACGTCATCCTCGAGTCGGTGAGGGTCTTCTAGCCGGCTGAATGCGTGATCGCGAATGGTCGTGCCGCGCGGCGTGGCACGACCATTCCCGGTCACGCACCTTGACAGGCCTGGGTCCGGGCGCGCTACCCTCAGCCGCAGCGCGTCGGGGATCGCGCCGCGACTCGCCGGAAGGCTTGAAGCCAACCCCCGTTCTCTTGGGTTGAGCGACGGACGCCGAAGCTCTGTTTCACCCGTGCGAGTCCGGGTGAGGAGCGAGGTGTTGCGTGAAGACACTCCCCGACAACCCCAACCTCGACCACCTGCGGCAGCAGGCCAAGGATCTGTTGGCTGGCCTGCGGGACAGCGAGCCCCGGGTCACGCTCGCCGACGCCCAGGCCTCGCTGGCCGAGCAGTACGGCTTCCGCACCTGGACCGAACTGAAGGCCGAGGTCGACCGCATGCGCGGCCGGGCCGAAGTGGCCGACCCAGCTCTCGCGCGTGCGGTCGCCGAACGCTACGGCCTCGGTGAGGTGACCGGCGGGATGCGGTCGATGGCCCGACCCGACGAGTCCGGCCGCCAGTGGTCGCTGGAGACCGACCGGGGCCGCTGGGCGGTGCGCACAATGGACACCTGGTGGCCCATTGTGGACGTGGAAACCGAGGTCGCGTTGCAGGAGGCCGCCGCCGGCGCGGGCATCCTGCTGCCGGCGCCGGTCCGCAGCCGCTCGGGCAGCATCGTCGAGTCAATCGGAGGGCACGACTGGCGGGTCTACCAGTGGCTGCACTCCGGACCACCGCTGTCCGCGCCGGCGAGCTCGTCCGTGACCCGCGAGGTGGGCCGGATCCTCGCCACGATCCACGGCTTGGCGCTGCCGGTGGATCGGATCAGCCCGTGGCATCACCAGCGCCTGTCCGATGTGGAGTGGCCCGAGCTGGCGGCCATGGCGAGCGCGAAAGGCGCCAGCTGGGCCGACGAACTGACCGCGGCGGTGCCGAACCTGGTGGACCTCGGGACGATCGGCGAAGGCGCCCCGGCGCCAGCACCGGTGTTGTCGCACAACACTCTCGGCCCGAACAGGGTCCGGCGCGGCCCGCAGGGCCGGCTCATCGTCACCGGGTGGGAGCACGCGGGAGGCCAGCCGCCCAGCTGGGAGCTGGGCAACGCGTTGATGGACTGGACCGTCGACCCGAACGGCGGGGTGAACGCCGCGGGCGTCCGCGCTCTGATCGACGGCTACCGGGCCGTGGCGGGCACACTACCGGCGCTGGACATGGCGATGTTCCGCGGTGCGGTCACCAGCCTTGCCAACTATGTGTCCGGACAGGTCCACGAGGCCTTGAACGCGCGCGAGGGTGAGGACCAGCGGTACGCCGACCGCAGCCTGCGGCACCTGCTGACCCACCTGCCGACGTCGACGCGAGCCGTCCTGGAGCGACTCCTCGACGTGGCGCTCGCCGCAGCGAGCTGATGCGGATTAGCCGGCGTCGAGGGTACGGGCTGAGGTGGCCGTGCCGTTGGCTCCGAAACGGCGCTCCGCCAGAGTTCAGGCCCTCGAAACCAGGGTTCAGGCCCCCGAGGTAACCCGGTAGGCGTCGAAGACGCCGTCCACCTTGCGGACCGCGGCGAGCAGGTGCCCCAGGTGCTTCGGGTCGGCCATCTCGAAGCTGAACCGGCTCACCGCCACCCGGTCACGGGTGGTGGTGACCGTGGCGGAGAGGATGTTCACCCGCTCGTCGGAGAGTACCCGGGTGATGTCGGCCAGCAGCTTGTGCCGGTCCAGCGCCTCCACCTGGATCGCCACCAGGAACGTCGACGCGCTGGTCGGCTTCCAGGCGACCTCGACGATCCGTTCCGGCTGCTGGCGCAGGTCCTCGGCGTTGGCGCAGTCGTCGCGGTGCACGCTCACCCCGCCGGACCGGGTCACGAAGCCGAAGACCGTGTCGCCCGGCACCGGCGTGCAGCAGCGGGCCAGCTTGATCCAAACGTCGCTGACGCCGCGGACCACCACACCCGGGTCCGTCGCGCCGCGGTGCCGCGGCGGCTTGGTGGCGACCGCGGTCTCGGCGATGTCCTCGACCGCGCCCTCCTCGCCGCCGTACCCGGCGACCAGGCGCTGGACCACCGACTGCGCCGAGACCTGGTTCTCGCCGACCACGGCGTACAGCGAGGAGACGTCGGGCAGGTGCAGGTCGCGGGCGATGGTCATCAGGGCGTCGGAGGTGAGCATCCGCTGCAGCGGCAGGCCCTGCTTGCGGGTGGCCTTGACGATCGCGTCCTTGCCGGCCTCGATCGCCTCCTCGCGGCGCTCCTTGTTGAAGTACTGCCGGATCTTCGTGCGCGCCCGCGGGCTCTTCACGAAGCCGAGCCAGTCCTGGGTCGGGCCGGCCGTCTCCGACTTCGACGTGAAGATCTCGACCACGTCGCCGTTGGACAGCGTCGACTCCAGCGGCACCAGCTTGCCGTTGACCCGGGCGCCGATGCACTTGTGCCCGACCTCGGTGTGCACCGCGTACGCGAAGTCGACCGGCGTGGACCCGGTAGGCAGCGCAATCACGTCGCCCTTCGGCGTGAAGACGTAGACCTCCTGGCTGGACAGGTCGAACCGCAGCGCGTCCAGGAACTCGCTCGGGTCGCTCGCCTCGCGCTGCCAGTCCAGCAGCTGGCGCAGCCAGGTCACCTCGTCGATGTGCGCCGGGGGGCCGACGATGGTCGCGCCCTTGGTCTCCTTGTACCGCCAGTGCGCCGCGATGCCATACTCCGCGGTGCGGTGCATCGCGTGCGTGCGGATCTGCATCTCCACCGGCTTGCCGGTCGGCCCGATCACCGTGGTGTGCAGCGACTGGTACATGTTGAACTTCGGCATGGCGATGTAGTCCTTGAACCGGCCCGGAACCGGTTGCCAGTTCGCGTGGATCACGCCGAGCGCCGCATAGCAGTCGCGCACCGTGTCGACCAGGATGCGCACCCCGATCAGGTCGTAGATGTCGTTGAACTCCCGGCCGCGCACGATCATCTTCTGGTAGATCGAGTAGAGGTGCTTGGGCCGGCCGGTCACCTCAGCCTTGATCTTGGCGGCCTTCAGGTCCAGGCTGACCTTCTGGGTCACCTGGCGCAGCAGCGCCTCGCGCTGCGGCTGGTGCTCGCCGATCAGCCGGTTGATCTCCTCGAACCGCTTCGGGAAGAGCGTGCCGAAGGCGAGGTCCTCCAGCTCCCACTTGATCGTGTTCATGCCCAGCCGGTGGGCCAGCGGGGCGAGGATCTCCAGCGTCTCCTTCGCCTTCTGCTCGCGCTTCTCCGGCGGCAGGAAGGTCAGCGTGCGCATGTTGTGCAGCCGGTCGGCGAGCTTGATGACCAGGACCCGGGGGTCCTTGGCCATCGCCACCACCATCTTGCGGATGGTCTCCGCCTTCGCCGCGTCGCCGAGCTTGACCTTGTCCAGCTTGGTGACCCCGTCCACCAACAGCGCCACTTCGCTGCCGAAGTCGGCGCGCATCTCCTCGAGGGTGTAGTCGGCATCCTCGATGGTGTCGTGCAGCAGCGCCGCGACCAGGGTCGTGGTGTCCATGCCCAGGTTGGCCAGGATGGTCGCCACGGCCAGCGGGTGGGTGATGTAGGGGTCGCCGGACTTGCGGTACTGCCCGCTGTGCCAGCGCGAGGCGCAGTCGTAGGCGCGCTGCAGCAGCCGTACGTCCGCCTTCGGGTGGCTGGCCCGGTGCGTGGCGATCAGCGGCTCCAGCACCTCGGAGACCTGCTGGGTCTGCCAGGGCGCGTTGAACCGGGCGAGCCGGGCCCGCACCCGGCGGCCAGTCGGCGCACCGACCAGACCGAATCCACCGGTCGAGTCCTGACGGGCCGCGGCTGCGGGTGGCCGGGCGGCTTGCGCGGCCGGCCGGCCGTTGGGGAACGGCAGCACCTCGCCGCCGGCAGGGGTCGTCACCGGGGTGTCGGGCGCGCCCGCCTGGGCCGCGCGCCCGTTCGGCGCGCCGGCCGCCTCACCGGCAGGGCGTGTACTGCCCTGGGCAGGAGCGATGTCGCTGGACACCGGCGGCTCCTCACACCTCGCCAGGGTGGCTGGTCCTTCAATCTAATGGTCGGACTGCGCTGGCCACCATCGGACTCCACCCACCAACTGAGGAGGCAATCTTACCGCGAGCCGCTACGACTACCGGCTAAACGGTCAATAGCGCATGAACCGGACGTGAGGCCAGTCGCTGCCGGCCCTTCAGGAACGCCAGCTCCAGCAGGACGCTGAACCCGGCCAGCACGCCGCCGGCCCGCTCCACCAGGTCCAGGGTGGCCGCCGCCGTCCCCCCGGTGGCGAGCACGTCGTCGACGACCAGGACCCGCTGGCCGGCGGTGAAGGCGTCCGCGTGCAGTTCCAGCGTGGCCTCGCCGTACTCCAGCTCGTACGACGCACTCAGCGTGCTGCGCGGCAGCTTGCCCGCCTTCCGCACGGGCACCACCCCGGCGCCGCTCGCGTACGCCACCGCCGCCGCGATCACGAACCCCCGCGCCTCGATGCCGACGACCACGTCGAAGCTGTCCCGACCGTGGTACGCCACGATCGCATCGACCGTGTCGCGGAAGGCGTCACCATCGGCGAACAGCGGCGTCAGGTCCTTGAACAGGATCCCCGGCTGCGGGAAGTCGGGAACGTCCACGGTGTGGCTCGCCACCAGGCCGGCGACCGCCGGGCCGCTGTCCCCGCGGGCTGTCGCCTGCACCACCCGATCCGTCATCTTTGTCTCGCTCCTCGCCACGTCTCCGCGGAAGGCCGTCGGTGGGTAGCCCGCGCGCGGACGGCCACGATCCCGGCCGGAGAGCCCGAACCGTGCGTCACCCTAAACCGTCAGCGCCGCTTGCCGCCGGGCCGCCCCCCGCGACCACCGGATCGCGAGCCACCGGACCGGCCGCCGCCACCCGAACGCGATCCGCCGGAACGCTTGCCGGCCGGCCGGGCGCCCACCTTCGGCGCGGACCCAGCCACCGCGGCCAGCTCCGGGTCGACCGGCTCTGCCGCCGGCTTCGGCGCGGCCGCACCCGCCTTGCCCGCCTTGCCGGCGACCGCAGCCGGCTCCCGCCCGGCGCCCTTCTTCTGCTGCGCCGCCGCGGCACGCTTCGCCAGCACCCGCTGGGTGTGCGCCTGGAACCGCGGCTCGCGTTCCTTCAGCGACACCAGCACCGGTGTGGCGAAGAAGATCGACGAGTAGACCGCGACGCCCATGCCGACGAACAGCACCAGACCGAGATCCTCCAGGGTGCCCGCGCCGAGCAGGCCGGCCCCGATGAACAGCATGCCGCCGACCGGCAGCAGGGCCACCAGACCGGTGTTGATCGATCGCATGAGGGTCTGGTTCACCGCGAGGTTGGCCGCCTCGGCGTACGTCTGGCCGCTGCCGCCGGTGATGCCCCGGGTGTTCTCCTGGACCTTGTCGAAGACCACCACCACGTCGTAGAGGGCGTACCCGAGGATGGTCAGGAAGCCGATCACCGTGGACGGGCTCACCTCGAACCCGACCAGTGAGTAGACGCCGGCCGTGGCGATCAGGTCCAGCAGAAGCGAGGCGACCGCACCCACCGCCATCCGCCACTCGAAGCGGAAGATCAGGTAGATGATCACCAGGACCAGGAAGATGGCCAGGCCGAGGAACGCCTGCCGGGTGACCTGCGCCCCCCAGGCCCCACTGACCTCGCTGGTGCCGATGTCGCTGGGCTGGACGTTGAACTCGTCGGCCACCCGGTTCTTGATCTCGTTGGCCCTGGTGGCCGACAGCGTCTCGGTGCGCACCTGGTAGGTCGCGCCGTCGCCGCGCCCCACCTGCTGCGCGGTCTCCACCGTGGCGCCCGCGGCAGAGACCGCGTCCTCGACGCGCTGGATGCTGCCGACGCTGGCCGGCACGGAGAACTCGATCCCGCCCTTGAACTCGATGCCCAGGCTGAACCCGCGCAGCGCGAAGCTGAGCACCGCGACCAACACGACCACCCCGGCCACCGAGAACCACACCCGGCGCCGGCCGATGATGTTGAGGCCCGCCTCGCCGCGGTACAGCCGGGTGGCCAGACCCTGGCGCCTCTTGCTCGCCACCTGAGGCTCGCTCACGTCATGCCTCCTTCACGCGGCCGGTACGGCCGGTCGCCGGGGCGCTGCCGCCCTCGCGCTGGAGCACCCGACCGAGCCCGCTCACCCGGGGCGACAGGAACGCGCGGGTATTGGCGAACATCGTCATGATCGGATGCCGGAACAGGAACACCACCACCAGGTCCAGCACGGTGGCCAGGCCGAGGGCGAACGCGAAGCCCTTCACCGAGCCTACCGACACCAGGTAGAGCACCACCGCGGACAGCAGCGAGATGGTGTTCGCCGAGATGATCGTGCGCCGGGCCCGGGCCCACGCACGGGGCACCGCGCTGCGCGGTGACCGCCCCTCACGTATCTCGTCCTTGAGCCGTTCGAAGTAGATGACGAACGAGTCCGCGGCCACACCCAGCGACACGATGAACCCGGCGATGCCGGCCAGGGTCAGGGTGAAGCCGATCTGCCGCCCGAGCACCACCAGCGCGCCGAAGACCAGCAGGCCGGAGAGGATCAGGCTGAGGAAGATGACCGTGCCGAGCAGCCGGTAGTAGAAGAACGCGTAGATCATCACCAGCAGCATGCCGATGCCGGCCGCGATCAGGCCGGCCCGCAGCTGCTCGGTGCCGAGGGTGGCGGTCACGTTCTGCGCCTCACCCTGCTTGAAGGTCAGCGGCAGCGCGCCGTAGCGCAGGTTGGCGGCCAGCTCGTCGGCGCTGGCCTTGGTGAAGTTGCCGGTGATCTCCGTGCCGCTGGTCTGCACCGCGATCACCGCCGGGGCGGAGATGACGATGTTGTCCAGCACGATGCCGATCTTGCAGCGGCCGTTCTCGTCCACCGCGGCCTGCTGGCACTTCGGCTCAGCGGTGTTGTCGTACGCCTCCTTGGTCAGCGCGGTCCACTTGCCCTGGCCGCTGCTCTTCCAGTCGACGGTGACCACGCGCTCGTTGTTCTGGTTGATGACCGAGTTGGCGTCCTTGACGTCGGTGCCCAGCACCTTGGCCTTGTCCATCAGGTACTTGGTGGTCTGGTCGCACGCCACCGCCTGCTGGTTCGGGTCCTCGATGGAGCCCGGTGGCCGGTTGTTGAGCTGCTGGCAGCTGATCGTCGGCACGTTGAACTGCATCGCCGGCGGGAGCACGGCCACCTCTTCGGGCGTCAGCTTGCCGAACGCCTCGTACGTCTTGGCCGCCGTGGGGTCGGTGCTGGCGTCCACGGGCGCGGTGAGCGCCGAGGCGGCCTCCCAGGCGGCGGTGCCGACCTTGCGCTTCACCTCTTCGAGCAGCTGCTCGCGCGTCTTGACGCCGCCGTCCGCGGCGGCCGTCCCGGTCGGGCTCGGTGTCGGCGTGGCGCTGGGGCTGCCGCTCGGCGTCGGGCTCGGGGCCGGCGCGACCGCGGCGCCGCCGCCCTGGCCGGACGCCTTCGGTGCGGGCGAGGCGGACGCCCCGGTCGTGGCGCTTCCGCTCGGGGTCGGCGTCGCGCTGCCGCTCGGCGCTGGCGAGGCGCTGCCGCTCGGGGCGGGCGTGCTCGCCGGGACCGCGCTGGTGTCGGTCACCTGGTTGATCACCTTGCGGAACCGCATCTGCGCCGCCGCGCCGATGGAGCTCAAGTCCTCGTTCTGGCCGGGCACCGACACCACGATGTTCCGGTTGCCCTCGGTCACCACCTCGGCCTCGGCCACGCCCCGCGCGTTGACCCGGTTCTCGATGATCTGGCGGGCCCGTTCCAGCTGGTCGGCCTTGGGGGCCTGTCCGCCCTGGGTCTGCGCGATCAGCGTGACCCGGGTACCGCCCACCAGGTCGAGGCCGAGCTTCGGGTGCAACCGGTCGAGGAAGCTGCCGCTCGCCCCGGAGAAGAACACCAGGGCGTAGAGGACGACGAAGACCGCGCCCAGCACGGCGAGCTGCCGGCCCGGGCGCATCTGTCCCTGAGGTGGTGCCACGGCTGTCGGATCTCCTGTATGAGTGGGCCGCGGTTGGGCGCGGCGCAGTTGTCGGCGACGTCGGCGCGGTGCGTGGATCGCCGGCGGTCAGTATGGCCCGCGAACCTGAAAGATCGCTGACCGGCCCGTCGTCAGTCCTTGGCCTTGCCCCGGTCGACGACCCGGGCGGCCACGTCCTCGGACTTTTCTTCTTCTTCCTCCTCCTCGTCAGCCGCGCCGGACGAGATCACGCGGGCGATCGCCGGCCGGGCGTACCGGGCGTGCACGCCGGGCGAGATCTCCAGGATGACCGTCTCGTCGTCGGCCTCCACGATCGTGCCGTAGAGCCCGCCGATGGTCACCACCTCGTCGCCGGTCCCGAGCCGGGCCTGCATCTCCTGGGCTTCCCGGCGGCGGCGCTGCTGGGGGCGGATCATGAGGAAGTACATGACCGCGATGAGCAGGATGAGCGGCAGGAACGTGAACAGGCCCGCACTACCCGAGGAGTCGGCTGCGTAGAACACGTTGTTGACCTTCCAGTTGCGACCCTCGCCGGGCTCGCGTGCACACGCCTCGGCGGTGGCCGGTTACATACCGTCCAGACCGCGGCGAGTCTAGCCGGTGTGACCGGAAACTCCGAATGCGGCTTCCGGCCGGCGGCACGTCGGGGGCGCGACCGGGCGGCCGGCGGGCGGGGCGCCGGCGGGCGCGGTGCGCGGGCG
>JADGHA010000112.1 GCA_019689695.1 Micromonosporaceae bacterium
GTGCAGGTCGGGGTGGGCGCGGTGTTGGTGCCGGCCCAGCTGGCGAGGAAGCCGAACGTGGTGGCGGCGTTCGGCGCCAGGCTGCCGTTCCAGCTCACGTTGACCGCAGTGACCGCCGCCCCGCTCTGCGTGGCCTCGGTGCCCCAGTACTGCGTGATGCGCTGGCCGTTGGCGAAGGTGAAGCCGACCGACCAGCCGGAGATGGGCGCGGTGCCGGAGTTGCGGACGGTGACCTCGCCCTGGAAGCCGCCCGGCCACTGCCCGACGATCCGGTAGGTCGCCGTGCAGCCACCCGGGGCCGGCGGCGAGGAGCTCGGCGGGCCGCTGGTGCGGGAGGCGGTCGGCGAGGCGGTGATCGGCGAGGCGGTGGTGGGCGAGGGCGACGGGGTGATGCCGCTCAGTGCCGCGCTCAGCGCCGGGTACCAGCGGTCGGACATCTTCTGGTTGCCCGAGTCGTTCGGATGCACCCCGTCGTAGGTGTCCGTCGCGGTGCTGAAACCGGTCCACTGGTCGACCACGACTATCGGGGACTGCGCGGTGCTCTTCGCGGCCGCCCAGGCCGGGATGGCGTTGTTCAGGTTGACCACGCGCTGCCCGCACTCGGCGCAGTTGCTCGGGTTCATCGGGATGATCTGGGCGACCAGCACCGTCATGTTCGGGTTGCTCGCCCGCATCTGGTCCACCAGCGTGCTGAACGCGGCGAGGATGGTGGCCGGCGGGATGTTGTTCCATACGTCGTTGGTGCCGAAGTGCATCATGACGATGTCCGGGTGGGT
Organism: Micromonosporaceae bacterium; assembly: GCA_019689695.1. Classification (GTDB taxonomy): domain Bacteria; phylum Actinomycetota; class Actinomycetes; order Mycobacteriales; family Micromonosporaceae; genus JADGHA01. The sequence continues at coordinate 777 of JADGHA010000112.1, forward strand.
GGCCGCCAGCCAGCCGGGCAGCAGGTTCTGGTTGGCCACATTGGTGGCCAGGAAGCCGCCGTGCCCCTCGTTGTCGCCGTCATAGGGTATCCCGCAGCCCTGCGGCGGCAGCGTGCCGACGAAATCGATGTCGGTGAAGCCGTTGCTCTGCAGCCGGTTCCACAGCAGGGCCCGCCAGCAGCCCGGCGAGCCGGTGATGGAGTCGCCCAGCGGCATGATGCGCACCGGGGTGGCGGCGGCCGCGGGCCGGACGGCGAGCAGGGCCAGGGCGGCGCTGAGCAGCATCGCCGCCGCCGCGCACAGGGACTTCTTCCAGGTACTCACATCGATCTCCTCGGGACGCGACGGGAGCGCTCCCATCACGGTAGGACACATTCACGGACATGAAAAGATCGGGTCGCCCCCGGGCGGTGGTTAGATGGTGCGCATGGCAAAGATCTGTGTGACCGGCGCCAGCGGCAAGGCGGGCCGGGTGGTCGCCCGCGAGCTGCGTGAACACGGACACGAGGTGATCGCCACCGACCTGGTCGTCGTGGCGGAGGACCGCGGCGAGGTGGTGCAGGCCGACCTGACCGACTACGGGCAGACGGTGGACGTGCTGCACGGCGTCGACGCCGTGGTGCACCTGGCCAACATCCCGGCCCCAGGCCTCCAGACGGCGGCGTACACCCTCACCGCCAACACCACGATGAACTCCCACGTCTTCCTCGCCGCCGCGCAGCTGAAGCTGCGCCGGGTGGTGTGGGCGTCCAGCGAGACCACCCTCGGCCTGCCGTTCGACGTGCCGCCGCGGTACGCGCCGGTGGACGAGGACCACTATCCCTACCCGACCACCACGTACGCGCTGTCCAAAGTGGCCTCCGAGACGCTGGCCGGGCACATCGCACAGTGGTCCGGCATCCCGTTCGTCGGGCTGCGCTTCTCCAACATCTTCGCGCCCGAGGACTACCGGCACGTGCCGGGTATGTGGGACGACCCGTACGCGCGCAAGTGGAACCTGTGGGGCTACGTCGACGTGCGGGACGTTGCCCAGTCCTGCCGGCTCGCGCTGGACGCGCCGATCGAGGGCAGTGCCGCCTTCATCATCGCGGCCGCGGACACCATCATGAACCGGCCCTCGGCGCAGCTGCTGCACGAGGTCTTCCCGGATGTCAAGCTCACCCGCGACGTGGGCGAGTTCGGCACGCTGCTGGCCATCGACCGGGCCCGCGAGGTGCTCGGCTACCGGCCCGCGCACTCCTGGCGGGACGAGCTGGGCTGAGGGTCAGTCGCCGAACGGCTTGACCACCATGAAGACGACGATCGCCACCGCGGTGAGGGTGACCAGCGCGCCGGAGGAGGCGATCCGCCCGATGAGGTGGTCCAGCCGTTCCTTGGCCGCCAGCTCGGTCGCGGTCGCGGAGTACTGCGCCGGCGACGCGCTCTCATCGCCCTCCGGCTGACTCGCCTGCGCCTGCGGGCGGGCCGGCACGCCCTCGTCGAGGATCTTCGCGGCCTTGCGCAGCGCGGGCGTGGCCAGCGCGCTGGCCACGGCGCCCATGACGATCCAGAGCGTGATCGAGATGACCACCCAGGGCGTACGGAAGCTGGCCCGGTCGCTGCCCGACACCGCCCAGAACCCCAGCAGTGCGACGACGACGGTGCCGATGTTGGCCCGGGACAGCATCGTCGCGGCGGCCCGGGTGCCGGCGGGGTCGTGCCGGCGGACCGCCCGCGCCCCGCTCAACGCGGCGAGGACCAGCGGCCCGATAACCAGGACCGCGGCCAGCACGTGCAGGGTGACGGCGAACTTGTACACGCATGCACCTTAGTCGTCCGCGGCCCGTACGTCGGCCAGAACCGCCGTCACGTTGTCCGGCGCGCCGGCCTGCAGCGCCAGCTTGACCAGCTGCTCGGCGCACTGCCGCAGGTCCGGGTAGGACTGCATGGCCTGCCCGATCGCCTCGTCGGTGACCACGTCGGAGAGGCCGTCGCTGCACAGCAGGTACCGGTCGCCGGCCTGGACCGGCAGCATCCGGGTGGTGGGTGCCACGTGCTGGCCCTGCACCGCCCTGGTGATCAGGGAGCGCTGCGGGTGGTTGCGCGCCTCGTCGGCGGTGATCAGGCCCTGGTCCACCAGCGACTGGACGAACGTGTCGTCCTTGGTGAGCTGGCGCAGCTCGCCACCGCGCAGCAGGTAGGCCCGCGAGTCGCCGACGTGCAGCAGGGCCATCATTCCCGTGTCTGCTCCGGTCTGGTCGCGCAGCAGCAGCAGCGCGGTGATCGTGGTGCCCATGCCCTCGGTGGCCGGATCCGCCTCGCAGGCGGCCCGGATCTGCCGGTTGGCCTCGTCGAGGGCGTCCCGCAGCGCCCGCAGCGGCTCGTCGAGGTCGGTGGCGGAGTCCAGCGGGGTGAGCACCCGGATCACGATGTCGCTGGCCAGCTCCCCGGCCGGCATGCCGCCCACCCCGTCGGCCACGGCCAGCAGGCGCTCGCCGGCATGCGCCGAGTCCTCGTTGTTGGTACGGACCATCCCCGGGTCACTGACGACCGCGGTGCGCAGGGTCAGGCTCATGGCATGTCAGCTTCTCAGATGACGCACGAGGATGTCTCCACCTTCCCCCCACCGGCTTCGCCGACATCCAGCGGGCGTTCTTTGGCCATGACGGGAATGACCAAGCGTAACCGGGTAATGGCAGAGTGAGTGTGTGCGACGAAGGCTGCACGGCATCGTCACGAACCCCTGGTTCTGCGGGACGCTGCTGCTGGTCTCCGCGGCGGTGTCGCTGACCAGCCTCGCCCGGCTGCCGGACGCCTCGCCGGTGCCGCTGGTCATCGGACTGGTCCCGTTCGCCGTCGGCAAGTACCTGCTGTGCCCGCTGCGCTGGCACGCGCTGTCGGTCAGCGGCCAGGGACGCTGGTGGCACATCCGGGCGTACGCCGAGAGCGAGCTGCTCGGCCTGCTCTCCCCCGGCCACACCGGCGCCGACCTGTGGCGGGTGCACCGGCTGCACCGCACCGGCATGGGCCGCACCGCCGCAGTCGCTGAGGCCGCTCTCGACCGCTTCATCGGCATGGTGGGCGTCGCGGTCGCCGTCCTGCTCGCCGGGGTGACGCTGCCGCCGCGGATCCTGGTCGCGTTCCTCGCGGTGGCCGCCGCCGGGCTCGGCGTCGCCGCGCTGGTACGGCTGCGCCGGCCGGACCTGTTCGCCCGGCGCCCGCTGCCCAGCCCGCGGGTGTTCGCCCAGGGCCTGCTGCTCTCCCTCGGATACCAGGCCACCGTCGCCGGGCTGATCTTCGCGGCCGCGGCCGCGGTCGGCCACGCCGCCGACCTGCTGGGCCTGCTCGCCGTCTACGCCGCCAGCCAGCTGGCCAGCCTGATCCCCGGCATCAACGGCGCCAACCCGCGCAGCGGTGCGCTCGCCGTCGGGCTGACCTCGCTCGGCGCGTCATGGACCGAGGCGCTCGGCGCGGTGGCGCTGATCGCCGTCCTGCCCTGGGTGCCGGCACTGCTGTTCGGCGGCGGCAGCCTCGCCGCACGGCGCATCGAGTCCCGGCGTTCGGGGTACCACTCGCAACGCGATGCTGTTGGAGACTGCCGGGCCGTGGCGTAAGGTCGCCGTGCTGCGGCCGGGGCGCATCGGTGACTACCTGTGCGCGACCCCCGCCGTCCGCGCGCTGCGTCAGGCCGTCCCGCATGCCGAGCTGCACTACGTGGCGCTGCCGCTGGTGCGGGACCTGGTGGAGCGCAACCCGTGCGTGGACCGGTTCGTCGCCTTCCCCGGCTTCCCGTACATCGCTGAGCAGTTCTTCCGGCCCAGACGGGCGGTGCGGTGGCTGAGCGCCATGCAGGACGAGGAGTACGACCTCGTGGTGCAGCTCTACGGCTCCGGGGTGTACGCCAACCCGATCGCGCTGCTGATGGGTGGGCGCTGCTGCGCCGGGTTCGTCCGGACCGATGCGGAGCCGCATCCGCTGGACGCGGCGGTCCCGTTGCCGCAGGCCGGCCCCGAGGTGGACCGGGCGCTCGCGCTGGTCCGCCACCTCGGCGCCCCGGACGCCGGCCGGGAGTACGACCTGCGGCTGGACGCGGCGGACCGCGCGGGCGCGGCCCGGCTGCTGGACCGGCTGGCGCGCCCGGTCATCGGGCTGCACGGCGGCGCCCGCGACGGCGAGCGCGCGGTGGAGGTGGCCGCGTTCGCCCGCGCCGCCGAGCTGCTCGGCGGCAGCGCGGTGCTGCTCGGTGGGGTGGACCAGCCGTCGGTCGCCGGCGCGCTCAACCTGACCGGCCGGCTTCCGCTCGCCGCCGCCGCCGCGGTCATCGCCGGGCTGGACGCCCTGCTGACCACGGACTCCGGGCCGGCACACCTCGCCTACGCGCTCGGCACCCCGAGCGTCACCGTCTTCGTCGCCAGCGATCCGCGGCGCTGGGGGCCGCCCGTGCCGGGTCCGCATGCGGTGCTGGACTGCCGGGCGCGGCCGGTCACCGCCGAGGCGGTGGCCGCGGCGGTCCCTACCCGCGCAGGTATGCCAGGACCGCCAGCACCCGGCGGTGGCCGTCCTCGTCCGGCGGCAGGTCGAGCTTGGTGAGGATGCTGCCGATGTGCTTGGCGACCGCCGCCTCGGTGACCACCAGCGCGCGGGCGATCGCCGCATTCGAGCGGCCCTCCGCCATCAGCGCCAGCACCTCGCGTTCCCGGGCGGTCAGCCGCTCGAGCGGATCCCGGCGGCGGCGGATCAGCTGGCGGACCACCTCGGGGTCCACCACGGTGCCGCCGGCCGCCACCCGGACCACCGCGTCGACGAACTCCTCCACGTCGGCGACCCGGTCCTTGAGCAGGTAGCCGACGCCGGCGCCGCCGCCGGAGTCGAGCAGCTCCGCGGCGTAGGTCTGCTGGACGTACTGGCTGAGCACGAGCACGGCCAGCGACGGGCGGGCGGCCCGTAGCGCCACCGCGGCCCGCAGGCCCTCGTCGGTGAACCCGGGCGGCATCCGCACGTCGGTCACCACGATGTCCGGCTCGTGCTCGGTCACCGCGTCGAGCAGGGCGTCCGGGTCGCCGACCGAGGCGACCACGGTGTGCCCGAAGCGCTCCAGCAGCCCGACCAGCCCCTCGCGGAGCAGCACGGAGTCCTCGGCGACCGCTATCCGGAGCACGGCACCTCCATCCGCAGCACGGTGGGGCCGCCGGGCGGGCTGGACAGCCACAGCCTGCCGTCGGCCACCGCGATCCGGTCGGCCAGCCCGGTCAGGCCGGTGCCCGCGGCCGGGTCGGCGCCGCCGACGCCGTCGTCGCGCACCTCGATGACCAGGTTGCCGCCGGCGATCCGGCCCCGGATGCCGGCGCTGCGGGCCTGGCTGTGCTTGGCGATGTTGGCCAGCGCCTCGCACACCACGAAGTACGCGGTCAGCTCGACCGGCGAGGGCAGCCGGCGGGGCAGGCTGACGTCAACGGTGACCGGCACCGGCGAGCGGCCCGCCGCATCCTCGATCGCCGAGGGGAGGCCGCGGTCGGTGAGCACCTGCGGGTGCACCCCGCGGATCAGCTCCCGCAGCTCGGCCAGCGCCTGCTTGGCCTGCTCGTGTGCGGCGGCCACCTGGCGGGCCGCGGGCGAGTCCGGCGGCAGGTCGAGCCGGGCCAGGCCCAGCGACATGCTCAGCGCCACCAGCCGCTGCTGCGCGCCGTCGTGCAGGTCCCGCTCGATGCGCCGCCGCTCCAGCTCGAACGCGTCCACCAGCCGGGCCCGGGACGCGGTGACCTCGACCAGCCGTTCGTCCAGCTCGGCGTCGCGCGAGGCGAGCATGGCCCGGGTGATGGCGGCCCGGCCGCCGGCCCAGGCGGTGATCGGGTACGCGGCCAGCGGCACCAGCAGCAGGCCGATGGGTGGCATGAACCACAATCCAGCCTGTTCGTGCTGGAAGACCGGGGCAACCATCAGCCCCACCGGAACGCCTACCCCGGCGGCGAGCACCAAGGCGTCGATCCACCACAACGCCAGCCCCCAGACCATGAGGTAGCCGAGCTCGCGCCAGGTCGCCGACTCGGACAGCCGGGTGGAGAGCCAGGCCCGCCACCCCGGCCGGTCCGGCCGCCGGTGCGGGTCGGGCGCCGGGTCGAGATCGGCCAGGCCCAGCCGCCACCGTTCGAGCCGGGCCACCGGGATGCCGGAGAGGATGACCCCGAGCAGCACGACCAATCCGATCAGCACGATGGTGAGCAGGGCGCCGGCAAAGGCCACCACGGAGAGCGCGATGAGGATGGCGCCGCCAGCGACCACCCCGGAAGCCAGGTACACCAGCGAGCGCCACGGCCACGCGGAGGCGAGGAACAGCGCCGGCCGCTGGGTGACGGCCTGCCAGCTGGTACGGGGAGTCACGGACCGAACGTAACCGGCCAGCCGTCCGATGGCGGTAGAGCAGGCTCTACCACTGGGAATGGGACCAGCTGGAGCTGGGTAGGGGATCGGCGTGGAGGATCCGATTCGTGCCGACCTGGCCCGGGCCGAGCTGGGCGAGCTGGGGCTGAAGTACTTCGTGGATGTGCGGACCACCGCCCGCCGACTGCTGGAGAACATGCGCCGGCCCGCGCGGACGGCGTTCGCCGCCGCCGCGGCCGAGCGTCGGCTCCGCGAGGACGAGTGCCTGCCGGCGAGCGAGCACCGGGCCTACCTGACCACCTGGCGCCCGGTTCTGGACGCGGTGTGGGGCGCTCTGGCCGGCGACGCGGAGGCCTCCCGCGGCGTGTGCCGGGCAGTGGGCCACTACTACCTCACCCCGGAGTACCACGAGCGCCAGCACGAGTCCCCGGCCGACGCGGACGGCAACGCCATCATGGCGGTTCTCTACTCCGCCGAGTGCTTTCTGCACGGCTGCCTGGATTTCGCCGCCTGGGCCGGGTGGCGGGCGTTCGACGCGGCCACCGTCCGGGCGGCCAGCGACCAGGACTGGCCCCACCGGCGGCCGCCGGACATCAGCCCGTACTCCTGGGAGCTGGCCCACCCGACCGTACAGGCCGAGCTGGATCGGCAGATGGAGGACTTGGAGGTGCTGGACGAGGCGGGCGAGGTGCCCCCGATCGAGCAGCTGCGCAATCCCGTCGAGCGAAGCTGATAGCGACCCGACCCGACCCGGGCGGGTCGCCGGGGACCCCGGGGACGCGCCAGTGCCCCGGTAGGTTCGGTACGTGGGCGACCGACTGGATGAGTACCGGCGCAAGCGGTCGGCCGACCGTACGCCCGAGCCGGTGCCCGCCGGGCCGCTGCCGCAGGGCAACGACGACACCTTCGTCATCCAGCAGCACCACGCCCGCGCCCTGCATTGGGACCTGAGGCTGGAACGTGACGGCGTCCTCGTCTCCTGGGCCGTGCCGCGCGGCGTCCCGCGCGACCCGGCCCGCAATCACCTCGCCGTCCATACCGAAGATCATCCGCTCGAGTACGTGAACTTTGCTGGCGAGATCCCGGCCGGTGAGTACGGCGGGGGCAGGGTGACCATCTACGACCGCGGCACCTACGTGACCGAGAAATGGCGCGACGACGAGATCATCGTGACCTTCTCCGGCAGCCGGGTCACCGGCAGGTACGTGCTGTTCCAGACCAGGGGCAAGGACTGGATGATCCACCGGATGGACCCGCCTCCGGCCGGCTGGACGCCGATGCCGGAGCAGGTCCGGCCGATGGTCGCCACCCCCGCCGCCCGGCTGCCGGCCGACGGCGACGCCTGGGCGTACGAGCTGGCCTGGGACGGCGTGCGCGCACTGGCCGCTGTGGACGGTGGCCGGCTGCGGCTGACCGGCGCGGACGAGGAGGACATCACCGGGCACTACCCGGAGGTGCGGGCGCTCGGCGAGGCACTTGCGCCGACCGAGTGCCTGCTCGACGGCGTGGTGGTGGCGTTCGAAGACGGGCGGGTCAGCCGGGCCGCGCTGAACGCCCGGCTGCGCGCCCCGGACACGGCCAGCGGCCGGCGGGCGGCGGCGCGCACCCCGGTGCAGTACATGGTCTTCGACCTGCTGTGGCTCGACGGCTCGGCCACTACAGATCTGCCCTATGTGGAGCGACGGGATCTGTTGGACGGGCTCGGCCTGGCCGGCGCGCATTGGCAGACGCCGCCGTACTTTCCGGCCGGCGGTGGCGAGTTCGCGGTGCAGGCGGCTCGCGAGCAGGGCCTGCCCGGCGTGGTGGCGAAGCGGCTGGACGCGCCGTACACGCCGGGGCGCCGCACACGGCAGTGGCTGGCGATCAGCGCGAGCTCTCGGCGGGGTGCGGGCTCCCGGCGCGGTGCGGGCTCCCGGCGCGGTGGCGGCTGAGGATGTCGTCGCCGAAGTCGGACAGCGGCCGGCGTAGCACGGTGTGCGCGTGGTTGCCGTCGTCGGTCGTGTTGTCGTACTCCACCAGCAGGTCCGGCCCCTGCACCCGGTAGTAGTGCCGCTGGCCCGGCCGGGTCGGCCCCTCCCAGGCGAAGTGCAGCTCGCGCACGTCCAGCCGGTCCGCCTCCCGGGCGGCCAGCTCGGCCGGCAGCCGGCTGAGGTAGAGCGCCACGAGCTGGTGGAGCATCGCGCGGGCGGCCGGGGCGAGCCGGGCCCCGGCGATCCCCAGCGGTTCGATCGGGGCCTGCGCCCGCGGCCTGACCGAGCTCCGGATATCCGCCGGCGCCGTCTCCGAGATGATCGCCTCGCCACGGCCCGCCGGTCCGGCCGCGTCCAGCAGCTCGCGGGCCAGGTCCTCCTCGGGCGCCAGTGGACGGACCACCGGGCGCCCGGCGTAGCTGACCCGGGCCGGGTTCGCCCCGAGGAACACCGGCGCGGGCGAGACGTCATCGCCGTGAACGGTCATGCTGACCGACAGGTGGTGCCCCTCGAACCGCCACCCCCACGGCCCGTCGCCTTCCGGGTCACCGAACACCGCGACCCAGTAGTCATTGCTGTGCCGGCCGCGCACCCACCCTTCCCGCCGGTCCAGCACCTCCTCCAGCGCCACCACCGTCATCGCCTGGGCGTACGCGTGCGGGCTCAGCCCGGTGGCGAGCAGCCGGTGCGCCGCCTTGCGGCTGGCCACGTCGAAGTCGGCCAGACAGGCACCGGGACGGCGGTTCGGCCGGTATTCGAGCCAGCGCCGGGCCTGCTCGTCGCCGAACTCCTTCGCCGCCAGCGCCCGCTGCCGCTCGTCCAGGCCGGCCAGCAACGCCGTTGCCGCCGCCCGCATCTGTTCCGCGATCACACCTCAGTATGGTTGGCGGCCATGCGGATCACCAAGTACACCCACGCCTGTGTACGCCTGGAGCGCGACGGCCAGGTACTCGTCATCGACCCGGGCGTGTGGAGTGAGTCGAGCGCGCTTGACGGAGCCACCGCCGTCCTCGTCACCCACGAGCATTCCGACCACGTCGACCCGCCTCGCCTGGCCGGCCTCGGCGTACCGGTGTATGCGCCGGAGGGCGCCGACATCCCCGGGCTTTCCGTCATCCCGGTCGCCTGTGGCGACCGGTTCACCGCCGCGGGCTTCCAGGTCCAAGCGGTGGGCGGGAGGCACGCGGTGATCTACGACGGGCAACCGGACTGCGCCAATCTTGGGTACATAGTGGACGATGCCGTCTACCATCCGGGTGACGCGCTGCACGTGCCGGACCGCCCCATCGACATCCTCCTGGTGCCATTGCAGGCGTCGTGGTTGAAGCTGGACGAAGCCATCGACTTCGTCAAGGCGGTGCGGCCGCGGCACGCGCACGGCATCCACGACGCGCAGCTGAACGAGCGCGGACTGGCCAGCGTCAACGGCTGGCTCGCCGAGCAGGTCGCCGGCTACCGCT
>JADGHA010000113.1 GCA_019689695.1 Micromonosporaceae bacterium
CGGTCTGGGAGGGCGAGGGCGGGCCGGTGACCGTGGTCCCGCTCTTCCTGCTCTACGACTACACGTTCCTCCCGCCGGGCACGTCGACCAAGGAAGAGGCGCTGGCGTACGCGTACCAGACGGGCGTGGTGGGCACCGACGAGGTGCTGCTGCACCCGGACCCGTACCCGACCCGCGACGCGTGGTGCCGGGCCAGGGTGGCCGAGACCGAGCGGCGGCTTTCCGCCCTCGGTCAGGTGCGGACCGTACTGGTCAACCACTTCCCGCTGGTCCGCGAGCCGACCCGGATCCTGCGCTACCCGCAGTTCGCCCCGTGGTGCGGCACCGAGCTGACCGCCGACTGGCACCTGCGGTTCAACGCGGCCGCGGTGGTCTACGGCCACCTGCACATCCCGCGCACCGACCGGTACGGCGGGGTGCGGTTCGAGGAGGTCTCGCTCGGCTACCCGCGGGAGTGGCGCCGGCGCGGCCCCGCACCCGACCCGGTGCGCACGATCCTTGGGTAGCCGGCCGGGAACCGCGTGTCCGATGGGAGAACGCGCCAGGTAGCAGTACCGCCGACAGGATCGAGAGGGCTATGCCATCGTCGCCATGTCGGGCGGGATGTCCGCGCGCTCCGCGAGGCGCTCCAGATGCTCGCGCACCACGGCTATCGGCGTGCCACCAACGCGGCGGCGGTGCCCGGTGCCGCCGGTCTGCCACGGCAGCGGGCCCGACAGCGGTCGGTACCGGCAGCCGGCAGCGTCCAGCCTGGACAGATGGGCGGCCAGCCTGGTCACGAAGTCGTCCGCCGCGGGCCGGCCGGTCCAGGCGACCTCGGCGAATGCGCAGGCCCGCGGGAAGACCATGTAGTCCAGGTGGGCCGGATCCGGGATGTACTCGCTCCACGCCTGGAACTGCGCGCCGAGCACGTGGGCGCGCTCCTGCTCGGTCCAGCTCTCCGGCACCGGGGCGAAGCCGGCCACATCCTCCAGCGTGATCGGGCCGCCGATGGACAGCGGCTCGTCCGGGTCGTCGGACTGGGCGTAGTCGAAGTAGGTCGGAAAGACCGGGCAGCGCACCACGTCGTAGCCGGCGGCCGCGGCCCGCCGGGACACCCCGTCGCCGCGCCAGGCCGCCACCACCGAGTCGGCCAGCAGGCCGCCGCCGACGAACGCCTCGTCCCAGACCACCATCCGCCGCCCGTGCGCGGTGAGCACCCCGGCCAGCTCGCGCATGAAGTGCCCGAACAGCTCGACGTGCCCGGTGAGCCCCAGCTCGCGCTGGTAGCGTGCGACCTCCTCGTCGCCGCCCCAGCAGTCGTGCAGCGGGCATTCGTCGCCGCCCAGGTGGACGTACCGGCCGGGTACCGCGTCGGTGAGCTCCTCGATCAGGTCGGCGAGGAACCGGACGGTCGCCGGCACCGGCTTGACCACGCTGGTGGAGATGCCCCAGCCGATCCGCACCGTATGCCGGCCCGAGCCGAGCTGCGGGTACGCGGCCAGCAGCGCCGAAGCGTGACCGGGCAGGTCGATCTCCGGCACCACGGTGATGCCGCGCTCGGCCGCGTACGCCGCGATCTCCGCCAGGTCGTCCAATGTGTAGTACCCGCCGTGCGGGGTGCCGTCGGTCTCCGGGTTGTCGCGGAACCACCCGGCCTGGGTGTGCGGACGGTGGCTGGCCACCTCGGCGAGGCGCGGGTAGCGCCGGGACCCGATGCGCCACCCCTGGTCGTCGGTGAGGTGCAGGTGCAACCGGTTGAGCCGGTGCATGGCGAACAAGTCGAGGTAGCGCAGGATGGTGTGCTTGCTGAAGAAGTGGCGGGCCACGTCGATCATGCCGCCGCGCCAGGCGAGCGCCGGGGCGTCGATCACCTCGCCGCACTCCACCGGCCACCGGGCACCGGGCGGCGGCACCGTCCGCCACGCCGCGTCGGGCAGCAGCTGCCGCAGCGTCTGCGTGGCGTGCCGGATACCGTCCAGAGTAGACGCATAGAGCTGGATGCCCGTCTCGTCGACCCGAATGCGGTAGCCCTCCGGATGCCCGATCCCCGGATCCAGGCGGACCGCCAGGCCGTCACCGGCGGAGGCCGGCCGCAGCGGAAGCCGCAGCGGCGCGAGCAGCAGCCGCACCACGTCCGCCGCCTGCTCGGCCCCCGGCGCCGCCACCAGTGGCGTCTGCGGCGTCAGCTCGAACGTCCCGCCCGCCGGCCGGGCCTGCACCGGACGCGGGACGAGGGTCTGGTAACGGCTCACGTCTGGCTCCTCAGCTGCACGACTCTGCCTTCCCGGCGCGCCCGTTCCGCCGCCCAGACCACCCGGTGGCTGATCAGCGACTCGGCCGGCCCCGTCTTGATCATGCTCGGGTCGCCGTGCGCGACTGCCGAGAGGAACGCCTCGACCAGGCCGGCGTCGCCGCCCGCGTGCCCGCCCGCGGCGTCCATGGACTCCCCGGCCCACACGTCGATGGTCTGCTCCACCCCGGTCAGGAAGTCGAAGACCTTGATGGTCGCGCCGTCGCCGTCCAGGTATCCCCGGGTGCCGAGGATGCGGGTCTTCCGGTTGGCCATCGGGGTGAACGCCGCCACCGTCAGCGAGGCGGTCACCCCGCCCTCGTACTCGATGTTCACCACCTGGTGGTCCACCACGTCGTTGTCACAGCGGTAGACGCAGCGCCCGTACGGCCCCTCGCGCAGCGCCACCTCCACCGCCTCCGGCGTGGGCGTGTCCACCACCGCGCCGAGCGGCCACCGCTCCCGGTCGGGGTCGCCCAGGCAGGACCGGTACAGCCGGGCGGCAGAGTAGGGGCAGGACGCCTCAACTCCACATTGGACACACCGCTCCCCCGCCCCTTCCGGCGCCTGCTCCGGCCGGAAATGCGCCAGGCCACCGAAGGACGAGACGCGCAGCGGCCTGCGGTCGATCACGTACTGCAGCCAGTCCACGTCGTGGCACGCCTTGGCGAGCAGCATCGGGGCGGAGAGGCCCTCGTTGCGCCAGTTGCCCCGGACGAACGAGTGCGCGAAGTGCCACCAGCCCACCGGCTCCAGATGCTGGACCGCCACCACCTCGCCGAGCCGGCCGCTGTCCAGCAGGGCGCGGACCCGGCGGGTGAACGGGGTGTAGCGCAGCACGTGGCACACGGCCAGGTACACACCAGCCTGCTCGGCCGCGGCGACGACGCGGTCCGCCTCCGGCTCGGTCGGCGCCACCGGCTTCTCCAGCAGCAGGTGGTAACCCTGCCCGGCGAGCGTCACCGCCGGCTCGACATGGTCGCGGTCCTGGGTCGCGATGACCGCCACGTCGGCAAGCCGCCCGGCCAGCGCCATCGCGCGCCAGTCCGCGAAGACCGCCTCCGGTGGCAGGCCGTACGCCCGGGCCACCCGCTCGCGGCGCTCCGCCACCGGCTCGGCCACCGCCACCACCCGCCCGCGGCCGCTCGCCGCAGCCAGCCGGGCGTACTGCTGCCCGCGGTTGCCAGCGCCGACGATCGCCATCGTGACTGGCTCGCGCACGCCATCCTCCCCGGGTCTTCATCAAACGTTACCGAAAGCAGCGGGGCGCAGATCCCGGGCGAAAGGTTCACGCGGCTGCTTGGCCGCACCGGCTGCTTGGCCGTACCTTTGCCGCCCCAACCTTTGGTAGAACTGACCCCGTGCGTTCGTGGAAGTACCGGCTGGTCACAACGCTCGAACGCGGCAACAACCGGCTGATGCGGCTGGCGCTGCGCAAAGGGTTCGCACCGCGGGCGTTCGCGCTGCTGGAGACGATCGGCCGCCGCTCGGGGCTGCCGCGCCACACACCCGTCGGGAACGGGCTGATGGGCGACGTGTTCTGGCTGGTCGCGGCGCACGGCATGCAGGCGGACTACGTACGCAACCTGCGGGCGAACCCGAACGTCCGGGTGAAGGTCGGCAAGCAGTGGCGCACCGGACGAGCGGTCCTCCTTCCCGACGACGACGCGACCGCCCGCTCGCGCACACTGCCGTACCAGTGGGACGCGGCGATCGGCCGGCTGATGGCGTCCGAGCCGCTGACCATCCGGATCGACCTTGATCCAGAACCAGCTCCACCTGGGACTGGCCGATAACCAGGCAGCGGATCGCTACCGTGCGGTGCGGTTGAGCAGCTGCAGCGCCGCGTCGCGTAGCGCTGGCGTGCGCGCGAACAGCGCGGGCCCGGCGCTGGGCCGGGTCTGCCCGTCCAGCCGGGTGAAGCAGCCGCCCGCCTCCGCCACGATCAGCGAGGTCGCGGCGAAGTCCCACACCGCGCCGCGGGTCTGCACCGCGAGGTCCAACTCACCCTCTGCGACAAGCAATGCCGCATGGGTACGCCAAGGGACCACCTGCGCGACCGCGGCCAACGGCGCGAGCATCTCTTGTTCCGCCTGGGCGAGGCCGTCGGTGGGGACTACACCCAGCCGGCTCGCCGGCAGGACGTCCGGCCGGTCGCGATCGACCGCGACCCTGTGCTCGCCGGCCGCGTCGGCGCGCCAGGCGCCGCCGCCCCGCCGCGCCCACCAGGTCCGCCCCTGAGCGGGGACGGCGGCCACACCCGCGACGATCTCGCCGGCCTCCTCGAGCGCGACAAGCACCAGCCAGCGGTCGTCCCCGGCCACGAACAGCGTGGTGCCGTCGATCGGGTCGACGATCCAGCGGCGGCTGCCGGTGCCCGATTGCCCGGCCTCCTCGCCCAGCACCGCGTCATCGGGTCTCGCCCGCGCCAGGACGTCCCGGATAGCGGCCTCGACGGCCCGGTCGGCCTCCGTCACCACGCTGCCGTCCGCCTTCGACTCGGTGGGCAGCGCGGCCAGGGCGGCGAAGTAACGCAGGCCCACCTCGGCTCCGGCGCGCGCCGCGGCCAGGGCCACCTGAAGATCGCTCTCCACCGCCTCATCCTGTCCCATCCGGCCGGAGGAAACCCGCCATCCCGGCTTACCGCCGGTGCTTTCCGGACGGCTCTCCTCAGTAGAGGCCCGCCAGCAGCGCGTCCCGGATCCCCGGGCGGGAACCGAAGACGAGCAGGAACGCCGCCTCGCGTACCAGCCGCTGGGCGTGGTTGTCCCGCAGCACCGCGCGGCTTCCGGTGCGTACCGCGACCGCCGCGCTGGCGTGGAGCGCGAGCTGGGACGCGGCGGCCCGGGCGGCCGGTGTGCCGGCCGCGTCGGCGGCGAGCAGCGCGGCGCGGCAGGCGTCGAGCTGCTCGTCGAACGGGCTGGGCCCGAGCAGGCGGCAGCACCTGCGGACGACGCCGAGCGCCAGGAACCCGTTGAGCGCCGAACCCGAGGCGTCCGTGCGCGCCCACTCCTGGTACGGCTGGACACCGGTGAGCCGGTCCGAGGGCACGAAGTGGCCGGCGAAGGTCAGGTTCACCGTCCGGCTGGCCTGCGCCGCGACCAGCTCAAGTGGACGAACGGTGAGCGTCGCCGCGGGCGCCGCGTCGACCAGCAGGAAGCGGATCACGTCGTCGGCGTCCCGGGCCGCGACGTGCACCGTATCGATCATGTCCCAGCCGGTGACCCACGGCGCCTCGCCGTCGAGCAGATAGCCGCCGGCGACCGGCGTCACTCGCAAGCCGGCTGCCCCCGGGCGCAGGCCGGCGAGCGCGACGCCGCCGCGCCGCTCGCCGCGGGCCAGCGGGCCCAGCCACCGCTCGGTGACGCCCGGCTGCGTGCTGGCCGCCGCGGCCCGCACGCAGCTGTGGTGCTGCAGCCAGACGAACGCCGTGGCCAGGCAGCCGCTGGCCAGCGTCTCCAGCAGGTAGGCGACCTCGGTCAGGTCCGCCATGCCGAGACCGCCCAACTCCGGCGGCGCCGCCACCCCGTAGAAGCCCTCCTTTGCGAGCAGGTCGAGATGGCTGGCCGGGATCCGGTCCGCCCGGTCCACGCTCATCGCCGCCGGGAACAACACCTCCTCCGCAATCTGCTCCGCCCTCCTGCGCATCGCCGCCGCGTCCGCCATGCACCCATTCTCACCGGACCTTGATCGTCGTCGTCACCGTGGCAGCGTCCACCTCGGAGGTCCGCAACGTCATGCGCAGCTGCCAGTCCCCGGGCATCGGAAAATTCACCGCACCCACCGCCACGTTCTCCTCGACGCCGAGCACGGGAGTGTCGATCGGTGCCACACCCCGAGCGGGAAGTGCGGCGGTCACCTTCCATTCGAGCACCCGCAGCGCCTTACCCTCCGGGGTGTACGCCACCAGGTGCAGGGTGTTGTACTCGCCGAGCTGCACTGGGTAGATGTCGACCTGGAGCGAGTACAGCGAGCTGGTCAGGGTCTGCACGACGCCCTTGCCCGGGGGGAGATCGGAGGCCGGCTGGGCGGTGCGGCCGGGCGGGGTCTGCACCAGGACCGCGCTGAAGGCCAGCACCACCGCGGCCACGCCGAGCTCCACCCCGACCAGCCGCCGCAGCCGGGCCGGTGCGCCGCCGCGCCGGACCAGGCGCCGCGCGAAGAAGGCCGCCGCCAGGACGCCCGCCAGCAGCGCCGCCTTGGCCAGCACCAGCCGGCCGTACCCGCTGTGGAACAGCGCGCCGACCGTGCCGACCTCCACCAGGGCCTGCAGCACTCCGCCGGCGGCCAGCCACAGCACCGCCACGGCGGCCCACCGTGACCAGGCCGGCAGGATGACGCCGAGCGGCCGGCGGCCGGCCCGCGGCAGCAGGAACCCGAACAGCGCCACCAGCCCGCCGAGCCACACCCCCATCGCGGCGAGGTGTGCCACGTCGGCGAGCGCGCTCACCACCGGCATCGGCGACGCCAGCGGGTGCCCGGCCAGCGGCCAGGTGACCAAACCGGCCAGGCCGAGCAGTGCGATCAGGGCGCGCCGCCGCCGGCTGCCGCCACCGGCGAGCACCGGCGGGAGCAGCGCCGCCACCGCGGCCAGTACGCCCAGCCGGGCCGCCAGGACCGCGCCGAGCCGGCCGTCCGCGGCCCGGCGCAGGTCACCGAGGGAGACGTCGACCAGCGACGAGCCGGTCTCCGCGGGCGCCTGCAGGTAGAGCGTGCCGAGCGCGCCGGCGGCGACCAGCGCGACGCCGAGCCACACCAGCCGGACCGCGCCGCGCCGGGGCAACCGCCGCGGCCAGAGCGCCGCGAGCACCAGGACCGGCCCGATGATCAGCGCCAGGCCGGCGTACCCGAGGTACTTGGCGATCGGCGCCGCCACGCGTACCGCGGGTTGCACGCCCTCTTTCGGGGCGGCCGGCGGGGTCCGCGAGGGCGCGCCCACCGAGAAGGTGATGGTGCCGGCGACCGGGTGGGTGTCCGCCGAGATGACCCGGTAGCTGATCAGATAGGTGCCCTGCGGGTCGTCGGCGGCCCGCAACGGGACGGTCATCGTCGCGCCGGCCGTGGTCGGCTCGCCGGCGACGATGCGCTTGCCGTCCGGCCCGATGACCCGGACCTGACCGGTGACCGGCCGGACCGCCTCGCTGAAGGTCAGCGTCGCCTTGGCCGGCATCGACCCGAGCACCGCGCCGGACGGCGGGTCGCTACGGACGAGCACCGCGTGCGCGCTCGCCGGGGCGGGCGTGGCCAGCACGAAGAGCACGCCGGCAAGGGCGGCCACCAAGCGTGCGCGCCAGTCCACGTCCACCGAGTACGGATGGGCGGGCCGCTCGGATCAGGCCGTCACCCGCGAGCGCCGGGGCCGGGGAACCACCGGGACAAATAAGCGCGCAGCCGGGACAGGTCGGTCCCGCCCGCGCGGTACCCGACGTAGCCGTCCGGCCGGACCAGGTACTGCGCGGCGTCCCGCGCGTCAACCCGGTGAACGGTCACCAGGTCCGGCCAGTCGGTGAACGTGGCGGTGCCGTCCGGCCACGACCGGTCGGGCCCGCACAAAACCAGGTGGAAGCCGGGCTTGGTGAGGTATGGCGCGTCCGGCATCCGCTCCCCCGCGCGGATGCCGCAGTTGGCCACGTGCGGGCCGTCGACCGACAGCGGACTCTGCCGGTACCGGATGCGCAGCTGCGACAGGGTACGGAAGACCGATGCCCGCCCGGGCGCGAAGCGCAGCACGGCCGGGGCCAGCCGCGGTACCACCCGGGTGCGGGCCGTACGGATGATCGGGTTGCCGGCGGTCGCCAGCGTGAACAACCGGTCGGTCAAGCGGAGCACGGCACGCCCGACCGGTGCCCGCTCCGCCGGGTAGGTGTCCAGCAGTGCCGGGCTGGCGGTGCCGCGCAGGTCGAGGGCGAGCTTCCAGCCGAGGTTGACCGCGTCCTGGATGCCGGTGTTCATGCCCTGGCCGCCGGCCGGGCTGTGGATGTGCGCGGCGTCGCCGGCCAGGAACACCCGCCCCGACCGGTACCGCTCGGCGCCGCGCACGTGCAGCCGGAAGTCGGTCATCCACACTGGATCACGCAGCCGCAGGCGGTCGGTGGTGCTGGCGTCGACCAGCGCCTGCACCTCGGCGAGCGTGACCTCACCGGTGCTGCCGGCCGGCCGGATGCCCAGTACCCGCCAGGTCGCCGGGGTGCCGAGCGGGAAGAAGAACAGCAACCCGTCCTCGGTGAGGTAGCCGTGCACCGCGCCCGGCTCCAGTCCGTCGACCTCCAGGTCGGCCAGCAGGAACGTCTGCTGGTAGGCGCGACCGGCGAAGCCGATCCCGGCCTGCTTCCTGACCGTACTATGTGCACCGTCGCAACCGCACACGTAGCTTGCGCTCACCGTCTCCTGCCGCCCGTCGGCGTGCCGCAGCCGGCAGGTCACCCGGTCGGCGCCCGGCTCCAACCCGACCAGCTCCACCCCGCGCTCGACCGTGACGCCGTGTCGCAGCAGGTGCTCGCAGAGGATCCGTTCGGTCTGCGCCTGGGACAGGAACAGCAGGTACGGGTAGGCGGTGTCGGCGAGGCCGGAATCGAACAGGTCGATCGGCACCACGCGGCCGCCGGCGTGCAACCGCAGCCGGACCGACCGGTTGCCCAGGTCGACCATGGGCTGGGCCAGGCCGTGCCGGGCCAGGACCTCCAGGGTGCGGGGCTGGATGGCCAGCGCCCGCGACTCGTGCACCCGGTCCGGCTGCCGGTCGATGATCCGGAACGGCACCCCGTACGCCTGGAGCTCCGCGGCCAGCGTGAGGCCGGTGGGGCCCGCCCCCACCACAAGCACCTCCATCGTGGCAGGCTAACCCGGGCGTACCCGCGCGCGACGCGACGAGATCAAATCTGCGGGCCGGCGCTCCACCGGCTGACCGGGGTGAGCAGCTCGCGGAAGTCCTTCGGGAGCTGCTTGATCACGTCGTCGAACTCACCGATCGTGACCGCGTCGCGCAGCGTGGTGATGACCGCCCGGGTGCCTTCCCAGGCGAGCGGGGTGTCGAGGACGGCGCGTTCGCTCACCCGCCGGATGAACTCCTCGACCCGGAACGGCTCGGCGGCCTCCCGGGTCGGCAGCAGCGCCGCCTGCAGCGCCCGGGGCAGCTGCGCGGCGATGTCGCGGGCCTCGCCGCCGCTGACCCGTTCGGACAGGGTCTCCAGCGCGGCCCGGGTGAGGACCACCGCCTCATCGGGCGGGATGTTCGCGCGCTGCGAGACCGCCTCGATGAACTCGTCGTACTTCACCTGGCATCTCCTCTCCGGCGATCCAGGCGTACCCCCGCACCTATGGACGAAACGACCCCACGCGGCCGGCCCGCCCCACAGGCTTGACCCGACCAGGGGAGGGTATGGGACCGGTATGCGGATCGGTTCCCAGCCGAGGAGCCGGCGGGGCACCATCGGCCACCCGTACACAGCGCTGAACCTGCGCCTCGTGCTCGCCAGCTCCGGCCTGGTCATCCTGGCGGTGCTCGCGGCCGCTCTGCTCTCGCGCGGGCACCTTGCCCTGGGCATCGCCGCCGCCGTGCTGGCGGCGGTCACGGTGGTGGACCTGGTCGTGATCCAGCTGCGGCGCCGGCAGCGCCGCCGGACCGACCCCCGCCAGCACTCGCTGTTCGAGTGAACCGCGGCTCTAGGCGCGGGCGGCCTCGTCGTAGGCGGCGGCGACCTTCTTCGGCACGCACATCCGCCAGGCGTCCACGACCAGCTCCCGCATCTCCGCCTCGTCCAGGGCGGCCAGCCGGGCCTGGACCCAGTTGTACCGCTCGTCGCGAGGTTCCGGCGCGAAGAACTTGTCCGGCTCGGCGGCGATCAGCGCGGCCCGCTCCTCCTTCGGAAAGCCGAACCCCATCGTCGTCTCGTCCCGCGACAACGCGACGTAGACGATCCGGCCGACCCGGAACTTGACCCGGTCGCGGACCAGCGCCTCCTCGGTGCGCGGCAGCGCGAGCGCGACCCGCCGGATGTCCTCCACGGTGACCATCGGCTCAGGGTACGAGTCGCCGGCCGGCGATGTCAGGTACCGGGCCGCAGCGGTTACCACCCGGCTAGACAAGAACCATGACGCCTCGACGGAACGCCCGCCCGCCGCGGGCCGTCTCAAGGTCATGAAGCGAGTACCGGCGGTGGCGGTCGCGGTCGCGGCGGCGCTGCTGGCCGGCGCCTGCGGGCAGGACGGCGAGCCGGCCGGCCCGACCACGACCAGACCGACGGCCGCGAGCCCGCCCACGAC
>JADGHA010000114.1 GCA_019689695.1 Micromonosporaceae bacterium
CCTCGTACCTCTACCTGGGCGACCGGTGGGCGGGCGCCTGGGGCGGGCGGGTGAACGACTCACAGTACGTGTGGCTGCCGTTGCAGTTCCCGACGAACACGACGATGACCATGAGCTGGTCCGACCAGGTCTTGATCGACACCGCCACCGGGGTCATCCAGGGTGTCGGCGGTGGCTCCTCCTCCATCAACCTGGTCGCCCGGCACAGCGGCAAGTGCGCGGACGTCTCCGACGAGTCCACCGCCGACCGGGCGGCCATCATCCAGTGGAGGTGTACCGGGGGCGCCAACCAGCAGTGGCAGGTGTTCGACGTGGGCGGCGGCTACGTGCAGCTGCGCGCCCGGCACAGCGGCAAGTGCCTGGACGTGAGCAGCGGTTCCACAGCGGACGGCGCCCGGCTGCTGCAGTGGCCGTGCGGCAGCGGGGCCAACCAGCAGTGGCGGTTCCAGGACGCCGGCGGCGGCTACTGGCAGCTGGTGGCCCGGCACAGCGGCAAGTGCCTGGACGTGACCGGCGCCTCCACGGCCGACGGTGCCACCCTGCAGCAGTGGTCCTGCACCGGCGGCACCAACCAGCAGTGGCTGCGCCGCGCGGCATAGCCGGCGGCACGGCAGAAGCCCGGCGCGACCACCTGGTGCCGGAGGATCAGCGAGCGGGCGTCCCCTCCGTCGCCGGGTGCCCCGCCGGGCGGACCATCCCGATGATGTATTGACGCTCCTCCGGCGCCGTCCTAGGGTGCGGGGTGTTGATGTATTTCCGGAATGTCATCGAAACTTTCGGTCACACCGGCCCGCACACCGCGCGGGCCTGCTCATCGTCCACTCCGCCCCACCCTCGCCGCTTGCAGGAGGTTCGACATGAGGGTGCTTCGCAAGACAGCCGTATCCGCCGCGGTGGCGGCGGTCGTGCTGGCCGTCAGCGCCGCGTCCAGCGACGCGTCCACCGCCGGAGGCCCGAAAGGTTTCCGGCCGCCGGCCGACTCGTTGCGGGCGCTGGCCGCGCCGATCAACCTCGCGGTCGGTACCGCCATCATTCCGTTCGACCTCGACCACCCCGACTACGCCAAGATCGCCGGCGAGCAGTTCTCCACGGTCACCCCGGGCAACGAGATGAAGTGGCAGGTGGTCGAGCCGACCAGGGGCACGTACGACTGGTCTGGCGGCGATCGCCTGGTGGAGTTCGCCCGCAAGCACAACCAGAAGGTGCGCGGCCACACGCTGTTGTGGCACAACCAGCTGCCGACCTGGCTGACCGAAGGGGTCAACAACGGCACGATCAGCAACGACGAGCTGCGCAGCCTGCTGCGCAAGCACATCTTCGACGAGGTCACCCACTTCAAGGGCAAGATCTGGCAGTGGGACGTGGCCAACGAGTTCTTCACCGACAGCAACCCGTCGCGCATCAACCCGAACAACTTCTGGGTCGCCCACCTGGGTGAGGGCATCATCGCCGACGCCTTCCGGTGGGCGCACCAGGCCGACCCGCACGCGCTGCTGTTCTACAACGACTACAACATCGCCGGCGAGGACGGCAGCAACGCCAAGAGCGACGCTGTGTACGCCTGGGTGAAAGAGCAGCTCAAGCAGGGCGTGCCGATCCACGGCATCGGCGACCAGGGGCACCTGGACACCCAGTTCGGCTTCCCCACCCAGATGAAGGCGGACCTGCAGCGCTTCGCCGACCTCGGCCTGAAGGTGGCCATCACCGAGGCTGACGTGCGCACGTTCGTCAACAACCCGACCGAGCAGGTCCCGACGAGCAACCTCGCGCTGCTTGCGCACCCGTACGAGTTCTCGGAGATGCTCAAGGCATGCCTGGCGGTACGGGAATGCCTCTCGTTCACGGTATGGGGGTTCGGTGACGCCGATTCCTGGGTCCCTGGCTTCTTCACCGGCGAGGGGTACGCCACGATCTACGACGTCAACCTGAACCCGAAGGCCGCCTACACCGCGATGCAGGAGGACCTGGCGCTGGCGGCGCACGGCGCGCCGCATCGGCCCGGCTCGCACCACCATCGCTGACCGGCACCGCGCTGGCGTGCCTGGGCCTCGCTCAGGCACGTCAGCGCGACGCGCACCGGGCCTCGCGGGCTTGCCGGTCATCGGGTTGACCACACAGGACGTCCCTTTTGGGCAGTGGCTGCGCCGGCCGGGGTAGCCGGTAGCGGCGGGGTGGCGGCCCGATGGCTCAGGTGAGCTGGATGAGCACGGCGCCGGCGAGCAGGGTGCCGACGCCGAGCAGCCGGGCGCGGGTCACCGGGCGTCGCGGTAGCCGCAGCATTCCGTTGTGGTCGACGACCGCGGAGGCGATCTGCTGGCCGGCCACGGTCAGCGCGACCGTCGGTGCTGCGCCGACCGCCGGCACCGCCAGCAGCGACACCGTGACGTATGCGGCGCCGACGAGCGCGCCGAGCCATCCCCACCACGGCATATCGGCGAGACCGCGGGCCGTGGGAGTAGTCCGGCCGGTGAGGACCAGGGCGGCGAGGACAGCGAGCATGCTGACCGTCGCCGCGAGGAAGCTGACCGTCGCGGCGGCGAAGGGCGCCTCGAGGTCGGCGCGCAGCCGGGCGTTGACGGCGGCCTGGACCGGCAGCCCGGCGCCGGCGAGCAGGCCCAGGCCGACCAGCGGCAGCCGCCTGCGCACCGGCCTGGACGGACCGGCAGGCGCCGGCTGGGCGCGGACGACGACCACCATCCCGACGATCACGGCGAGCGCACCGAGCAGGGTGCCGACCGAGATGGCCTCGCGGGCCAGGCCCAGCAGGCCGAGCCCGTCCAGCACCAGCGAGGCGAGCACCTGGCCGCTGATGAACAGCCCGACGCTGACCAGGGCGCCGAGCCGTGGGAACAGCACTATGCCGGCGGCGATGTACAGCGCGCTGGCCATGCCACCGCCGAGGTGCCAGGGGGCCACCGCGCCGAGCCGGCCGAGCGCGGTGAGCGTGCCGAGGCCGCCGGCGAGGGCGGCGAGCAGGGCGGCGGCCAGCACGAGCTGGAGCGCGGCGGCACCGGCCGGGCTGTTCACCGCCCGGTTGAGCTGGACGTTGGCGGCGGCCTGCACGGCCAGCAGGGCGCCGGCGAGGAAGGCCAGGCACAGCAAGGCACCGTTCACGATGTCCTCCCGAATTAAGTGGACGCTACGTCCGGTACTGAACTGGACGTAGCGTCCACTTATTCCGGTACTCTGGGGACGTGATTCGGCGAAGCGAGCGAGCGGACGCGGCACGGAACCGGGCGCGGGTGCTAGCCGCGGCCGAACGCCTCTTCGCCGAGCGCGGCCCGCAGGCGGTCACCATGGAGGACATCGCCCGCGCCGCGGGCGTCGGAAAGGGCACCCTTTACCGGCGCTACCCGAGCCGTGACGCCATCGCCGTGGCACTGCTCGACGAGCACGAACGCTCCCTGCAGCAACGCATGCTGAACGGCCCGCCCCCGCTCGGCCCGGGCGCGCCGCCGGCCGAACGGCTGGCCGCCTTCTACGCGGCCATGGCAGACCTGCTGGAGAACCACAGCCACCTGGCCCTGGCCGCCGAGACCGGTCCGCTGCGGTTCACCACCGGCGCGTACACGTTCTGGCGCGCGCACGTCAACGCCCTGCTCGCCGACGCCGGTATCGGCCCGGAGCGCACCGCGCTCACCGACGTGCTGCTCGCTCCGCTCGCCCCCGAGCTGTACCGGTACCAGCGTGAGACGCTCAAGCTCTCCGCCGGTCAGGTCAAGGCGGCCCTGGGCACGCTCGCCACGCGCGTACTGGCAACCCGGTAACCAGGTCGGTGGCGCGCCGGCCCGCGCCGCCACGGGGAGGCCGACGGCTAGGCCGCGACCTCCGAGCGGTCACCGGACCACAGGGTGTGGAACGTGCCGTCGGTGTCCACCCGCTGGTAGGTGTGCGCGCCGAACAGGTCGCGCAGGCCCTGGATCAGCGCGGCCGGCAGCCGGTCGCGGCGCAGCGCGTCGTAGTAGGCCAGCGCCGAGGAGAACCCGGGCACCGGGATGCCGAGCGACGTGGCGGTGGCCACCACCCGCCGCCACGAGTCCTGCGCGTCGGCCACCCGCTCGGTGAAGTACGGGTCGAGCAGCAGCGAGGGCAGGTTCTTGCCGCCGGCGTACGCCTCACGGATGCGGTTGAGGAAGCGGGCCCGGATGATGCAGCCACCGCGCCAGATGGTCGCCAGCGTGGCCAGGTCGACCTGCCAGCCGTACTCCGCGTTGGCCGCCACGATCTGGTCGAAGCCCTGCGCGTACGCGACCACTTTGGACGCGTACAGCGCGCGCCGCACATCGTCCACAAGCGACTCCGAGTTGGCGCGCCCGCCGGAGGGCCCGGGCAGCGAGGCGGTGGCCGCGCGCTGGGCGGCGTTGGCGGACAGCGAGCGGGCGAAGACCGCCTCCGCGATGCCGGTCACCGGGATGCCGAGGTCGAGGGCGATCTGCACGGTCCACCGGCCGGTGCCC
Organism: Micromonosporaceae bacterium; assembly: GCA_019689695.1. Lineage (GTDB taxonomy): Bacteria > Actinomycetota > Actinomycetes > Mycobacteriales > Micromonosporaceae > JADGHA01. Next base: position 4,458 of record JADGHA010000114.1, read on the forward strand.
TTCTGCTCGGCCTGGTCACGCACCACGTCCACGAACGGCTGGCCGGTCTTGGCGTCCACGTGCTCCAGCACCTGCGCGGTGATCTCGATGAGGAACGACTCCAGGTCGCCGGAATTCCACTCCCGGAACACGCCGGCCAGCTCCGCCGGTTCCAGGCCGCCCGCGTAGCGCAGCACGTCGTACGCCTCGGCGATCAGCTGCATGTCCGCGTACTCGATGCCGTTGTGCACCATCTTGACGAAGTGCCCGGCGCCGTCCGTGCCGATGTACGCGCAGCACGGCGTGCCGTCCACTGTGGCCGCGATGCTCTCCAGGATCGGGCCGAGCGAGGCGTATGCCTCAGGGGAGCCGCCGGGCATGATGCTCGGCCCGTTCAGTGCGCCCTCCTCGCCGCCGGAGACGCCGGTGCCGACAAAGTGCAGGCCGCGCTCGCGCAGCGCCGCCTCGCGCCGCCGGGTGTCGGCGAAGTGCGCGTTGCCGCCGTCCACCACCACGTCGCCCGGCTCCAGCAGCGGCACCAGCTCGTCGATGACCGCGTCGGTCGGGGCGCCCGCCTTCACCATGATCAGGACCTTGCGCGGCCGGGCCAGGCTCGCCACGAACTCCGGCAGGCTACGGGAGGGGATGAAGTTGCCCTCGTGACCGTACTCGGCGACGAGCGCGTCGGTGCGCCCCTGGCTGCGGTTGTGCAGGGCCACGGTGTGCCCGTGCCGGGCCAGGTTGCGGGCGAGGTTGGCGCCCATCACGGCCAGTCCGGTCACTCCGATGTCGGCGTTCATCCGCGGTCGTCCCTCCGTCGTTGCCCGTGCTCACCTTGGATACGGGCCGCGCCGCCCGCCCGTTCAGCATCTCATCACGGCGGAGGCGGTCAGTCGCGGGCCAGGGCGAGCTGGGAGACGTCCAGGTAGCCGACCCGGAAGCCGGCCTCGAAGTAGGCGAAGTAGAACTCCCACATCCGGCGGAAGATGGTGTCGAAGCCCAGCCGCTGGGCGTCCTCCCAGCGGGCGAGGAACCGCTCGCGCCACTGGCGCAGCGTCATGGCGTACGAGGTGCCGAGGTCGCGGCGGGCGACCACGCGCAGCGAGGTGTGCTTGCGCAGGATCTCGTCGATGACCTTGTGCGAGAGGACCAGACCGCCCGGGAAGATGTACTTGTGCACCCAGCTGTACGAGTTGCGGATGGCCATCAGCGCGTCGTGCGGCATGACGATCACCTGTAGGCCGACCCGCCCGCCGGGCGCGGTCAGCCGGTCCAGGGTGCGGAAGTACTCCGGCCACCAGCGCTCGCCCACGGCCTCGATCATCTCCACGCTGACCACCGCGTCGTAGCTGCCCTGGGCGTCCCGGTAGTCCTGTTCCAGGATGTGCACCCGGTCGGCGACGCCCGCGTCGGCGACCCGCTCGGCGGCGAGCCGGGCCTGCTCGGTGGAGATGGTCAGGGTGGTCACGTCGGCGCCGCGCTGGGCGGCCCGGATCGCCAGCGAGCCCCAGCCCGTGCCGATCTCGATGACCCGCGACCCGTCGCGGACCCCGGCCAGGTCGAGGATGCCGTCGATCTTGCGCCGCTGGGCGTCGGCGAACGAGTCGCCGGGCTCGAACCAGGCCGACGAGTAGGTCATCGTCTCGTCCAGGAACAGCTCGAACAGCTCGTTCGACAGGTCGTAGTGGCGGGAGATGTTCTCCCGGGCGCCGACGTGGTCGTTGTCCTCGGCGGCCGGCTGGCGCAGGTCGTACCAGCGGCGCAGCGCCTGCAGGGGGCGCGGCACCAGGGTGCGCACCCGGGCGGCGAACGCGCGCAGCACCCGCTCCAGGTCGTCGGCGGTCCACGCGCCGACCATGTACGCCTCGCCGAAGCCGACCTTGCCGGTGGCGCCGATCCGGGCGAAGAACTCGTGCTCGCGGACGATCCGCATCACCGCGGATCCGCCGCCCCCGCCGCCCCAGACCCGGCCGTCCGGGAAGACCACGCGCAGGTCGAGCCGGCGCACCATGCGGCGGAACAGGGCCCGGGCCGCGGCGGCCCGCACCGGGACGTCCGGCACCACTTCCAGGCCGGGCCAGCGGGACTGATCGGGGATCGGGACGGTGGACTCGCGTTCCGGGCGGACTTTGACCGGCATGGCTGCTCCCGGTGGGCTGAGGTGCTCCTGTTCGACAACTTACCGGTTCGCCCGCGGCGGCGCGCGGTGATCATGACCGCGGGCGTCCGCGGAAACCCGGTGGTGGATAGCATCACCAGGTTGGGACGATTTACCCACCAACCTGTCACCGAGCCGGAGGAGATCACCCGTGTCCGCATCACGTAGCAGCGCCGCCGTGGCCGACCCCGTCGTCGTCCCGGCCGGGACTACGTGCGCCGACGCGGTGGCCGGCGCGGGGCTGCCCACCACCGGGCCGAAGGCGGTCGTGGTGGTCCGCGATCCCGAGGCCCGGCTGCGCGACCTGGACTGGGCGCCCGACGTGGAGACCCTGGTCGAGCCGGTCGCCATCGACTCCCCGGACGGGCTGAACGTGCTGCGCCACTCCACCGCGCACGTGCTCGCCCAAGCGGTGCAGGACATCTTCCCGGAGGCGAAGCTCGGCATCGGCCCGCCCATCGAGAACGGCTTCTACTACGACTTCGACGTGCCGCGCCCGTTCACTCCAGAGGATCTGGAGAAGATCGAGAAGCGGATGCAGGAGATCGTCAAGGCCGGGCAGCGGTTCCGGCGCCGGCGGTTCTCCTCGGTCGACCAGGCCAAGGCGGAGCTCGCGGACGAGCCGTACAAGCTGGAACTGGTCGACGCGAAGAGCGAGGGCCTGGACTCGACCGAGGTGATGGAGGTCGGCGGCGGCGAGCTGACCATCTACGACAACCTCGACCCGACCACCGAGAAGGTCTGCTGGTCGGACCTGTGCCGGGGCCCGCACCTGCCGTCCACCCGGCTGATCGGCGCGTTCAAGCTGATGCGCAGCGCGGCCGCGTACTGGCGTGGCAACGAGCGCAACCGGCAGCTGCAGCGGGTCTACGGCACCGCCTGGCCGACCCGGGACGCGCTCAAGGCGTACCTGGCGCTGCTGGACGAGGCCGCGCGCCGCGACCACCGCAAGCTCGGCGCGGAGCTGGACCTGTTCAGCTTCCCCGACGAGATCGGCTCGGGCCTGCCGGTGTTCCACCCCAAGGGCGGCATCATCCGCCGGGAGCTGGAGAACTACTCCCGGCAGCGGCACGAGCAGGCCGGGTACGCGTTCGTCAACACCCCGCACATCACCAAGCGCCACCTGTTCGAGACCTCGGGGCACCTGCCGTACTACGCCGACACCATGTTCCCGCCACTGGAGATGGAGGGCGCGCAGTACTACCTCAAGGCGATGAACTGCCCGATGCACAACCTGGTCTACCGGTCCCGCGGCCGGTCGTACCGGGACCTGCCGCTGCGGCTGTTCGAGTTCGGCACCGTCTACCGCTACGAGAAGTCGGGCGTGGTGCACGGGCTGACCCGGGTGCGCGGGCTGACCATGGACGACGCCCACATCTACTGCACCAAGGAGCAGCGCGACGGCGAGCTGCGGTCCCTGCTGAAGTTCGTCCTGGATCTGCTGCGCGACTACGGCCTGGACGACTTCTACCTGGAACTGTCCACCCGCGACGACTCGGACAAGTTCATCGGCGAGCCGCAGGAGTGGCAGGAGGCGACCGAGACCCTCCGGCGGGCCGCCGAGGAATCCGGGCTGGAGCTGGTGCCGGATCCGGGTGGGGCCGCCTTCTACGGGCCGAAGATCTCCGTGCAGGCGCGGGACGCGATCGGCCGCACCTGGCAGATGTCCACCATCCAGCTCGACTTCAACCAGCCGAAGCGGTTCGGGCTGGAGTACCAGGCGGCCGACGGCAGCCGGCAGACCCCGGTCATGATCCACCGGGCGCTGTTCGGGTCCATCGAGCGGTTCTTCGGCATCCTCACCGAGCACTACGCCGGCGCCTTCCCGGCGTGGCTCGCCCCGGTGCAGGTGGTCGGCATCCCGATCCGGTCCGACCACGAGGCGTACCTGTCCGCGTTCGTGGACCGGCTGCGGGCCGAGGGAATCCGGGCCGAGGTGGACACCTCGGACGAGCGGATGCAGAAGAAGATCCGCAACGCGCAGCAGCAGAAGGTGCCGTTCATGGTGCTGGCCGGGGATGCGGACGCCTCCGCCGGGACCGTCTCCTTCCGGTACCGGGACGGCTCGCAGCGCAACGGGGTACCGCTGGACGACGCAGTGGCCCACGTGGTCGAGGTCGTCCGTTCGCGGACGAACTCCGGCCCCAGCGCCGGCTGACCCGCCCGGGCGGCCTCGGCGCGGGGCAACGGTGGTAGCACTCGCCGGTACCATTCCCCCTGGTCGGCGGGAGGAGCTAACACGTGGGTACGGGCGTGCCGGACGAGCTGGATCGGCTGTGGACGCCGCACCGGATGGCGTACGTGACCGGGTCCGACGCGCCCGCGGGCGGCTACGACGAGCCGGACGGCTGCCCGTTCTGCCGCGCGCCCAAGCTCAGCGACGACCGGAGCCTGGTGGTCGCCCGCGGCGAGCTGGTGTATGCGGTGCTCAACCTGTATCCGTACAACGCCGGGCACCTGATGATCTGCCCGTACCGGCACGTGGCGGACTACACCAGCCTGGAGCCGGCCGAGACGGCGGAGCTGGCCGCGTTCACGCAGACGGCGATGCGGGTGATCCGCCAAGTCAGCTCGGCGCAGGGGTTCAACATCGGGATGAACCAGGGCGCGGTGGCCGGCGCCGGCATCGCCGGGCACCTGCACCAGCACGTGGTGCCGCGATGGGGTGGGGACACCAACTTCATGCCGGTGATCGGGCGCACCAAGACGCTGCCCCAGCTGCTCGGCGAGACCCGCGCGGTGCTGGCGAAGGCGTGGCCGGAGTAACGCTCCGCCGGCGCCGCCCGGGCTTGCCCTCGAGTGCGCTCGAAATGGCAGGGTGTGCGGCATGGCAATGACACGCACACTCGGCCGCAGCGGGATCGAGGTCAGCGCGCTCGGCATGGGCTGCTGGGCGATCGGCGGGCCGTTCTGGGGTGGCACCCAGCCGCTGGGCTGGGGCGAGGTGGACGACGAGGAGTCGGTCCGCGCCATCCACCGGGCGCTCGACCTGGGCGTGACCTTTTTCGACACGGCCGACGTCTACGGCACCGGGCACAGCGAGCGGGTGCTCGGCCGGGCGCTGGCCGGGCACCGCGACCGGGTGGTGATCGCCACCAAGTGGGGCAACACCTATGACGAGTCCACCCGCCAGCTCACCGGAAGCGACGCGTCGCCGGAGTACCTGCGCGCCGCGGTCGACCGGTCACTGCGGCGGCTGGGCACCGACTTCATCGACCTGTACCAGCTGCACCTCAACGATCTGCCGATCCCGGTCGCGGAGGGCCTGCTCGACACGCTGGAAGACCTGGTCCAGGCCGGGAAGATCCGGTGGTACGGGTGGAGCACCGACTACGCGGACCGGGCGACGGCGTACGCCCGCGGGCCGCACTGCACCGCGATCCAGCACGCGTTCTCCGTCCTGCACGACTCCGCGGAGGTGCTCGCCGTCTGCGACGCGTACGACCTGGGCAGCGTCAACCGGGGACCGCTGGCGATGGGCCTGCTCACCGGCAAGTTCACCGCGACCAGCACGCTCGGCCCGGACGACGTGCGGGGCATCGCGCCGGACTGGCTGCGGTACTTCCGCGACGGCCGGCCGGCACCGGAGTGGCTGGATCGGGTCGCCGCGGTGCGCGAGGTGCTGACCAGCGGCGGCCGCACCCTGGCGCAGGGCGCGCTCGGCTGGCTGTGGGCCCGCAGCGACCGGACGGTACCGATCCCGGGATGCCGGACCGTCGCGCAGGTGGAGGAGAACGCCGGGGCACTGGCCTTCGGGCCACTGCCGGCCGCCGAGTTCGCCGAGGTCGAGCGGTTGCTCGCCGACCTGCGCGCCGAGCCCGCCGGCGCCCTCTGACCCCTCCTTCCGCGATCTTGCAGTTGTGTCCCCGGAAATAGCACGACATGTCGTATTTATCGGGGAGCACAACTGCAAGAT
>JADGHA010000115.1 GCA_019689695.1 Micromonosporaceae bacterium
GGCCCGTCGCCGGCGGTGCGGGTCTCGTCGTCGCGGGCGGTGCGGGTCTCGTCGTCGCGGGCGGTGCGGGTCTCGTCGTCGCGGGCGGTGCGGGTCTCGTCGTCGTCGGTGCGCGTCGCTCGCGGCCGGAGGACCGGCGGTCACCGTGCCTCTGCCATCTCCCTGGCCGGTGCCGGCTCCTCCCGGATCCCGTACCGCCGGTAGACCCGGCCCAGCCGGCCCGGCGCCCACCAGTTCCACCGGCCGAGCAGCCGCATGGTCGCCGGCACCAGCAGCGCCCGGACCAGTGCCGCGTCCACCACCAGCGCCACGATCTGGCCGGTGCCGATCAGCTTGATGAACGCGATGCCGCCGGCGGTGAAGCCGGCCACCACGACCATCAGCAGCAGCGCCGCGGCGGTGATGATGCGGCCGGTGCGCTGCAGGCCGGCGGCGACGGAGGCGGTGTTGTCCCCGGTGCGGTCCCACTCCTCGCGTACCCGGGACAGCAGGAAGACCTCGTAGTCGGTGGAGAGGCCGAACAAAACGGCGAGCATGAGGATCAGGTTGGTGGGCTCGATGAAGCCGGTCGGGGTGAAGTCGAGCAGCCCCGCCAGGTGGCCCTCCTGGAATCCCCAGACCACCGCGCCGAACGAGGCGCCGATCGAGACCACGTTCATCAGGACGGCCTTGACCGGAAGGACCACCGAGCCGAAGGCGAGGAAGAGCAGGACCAGCGTGGCCGACGCCATGATCAGCGCCATCCAGGGCAGCCGGGTGCCGAGGCTGTGCAGCAGGTCGAGGTCGGCCGCGGTACGCCCGCCGACGAGCACCTCGGATCCCGGGGGCGCCGGCAGCTCGCGGATCGCCCGGACCGCGGCGGCCGCTTCGTCGCCGGTGGGCTCGCCCGGGTAGGTGACCTGCACCAGCGAGGACTGCCCGCGGCTGGCCACGATCCGGGCGCCGGTCACCTGGGGCAGCCGGGCGATCTGGTCGGCGAACTGCTGCGCCTGCTCGACGGAGGCGCCGGAGACGAGTACGCCGATGGGGGCGACCATCCCGCCGGTGAAGTCCGCGGCGATGCGCTCGTTCACCACCCGCGCCGAGGCGTCCGCGGGCAGCGCCCGCTCGTCGAAGCCACCCCATCGGACCTGCGTGAACGGCACGGCGAGCAGGGCGAGCACGGCGACGACGCCGACCGCGTACGGGATCGGCCGGCGCATCACGCTACGGGCGAGCCTGGCCCACCCGCCGCGGTCTCTCCTACGCCAGGGCACCGGTATGGGCCAGGCGTTGATGCGCGGCCCGAGCACCGCGAGCAGGGCCGGCAGTACGGTCAGCGAGGCGAGCATGGCGACGAAGACCGCGGCCATCCCACCGAAGCCCATCGAGCGGAGGAACGCCTGCGGGAAGATCAGCAGGCTGCCCAGCGCGAGGATGATGATCAGGCCGGACGCCAGGACGGTGCGTCCGGCGGTGGCCATGGTCCGCGCGATCGCGGGCGCCCGGTCGTGGCCCGCGGCCAGCTCCTCGCGGAACCTGCTGACGATGAACAGCGAGTAGTCGATGGCCAGGCCCAGCCCGATCAGGGTGATCACGTTGATCGCGAAGATCGAGACATCGGTGGCCATGGCGATCAGCCGGGTCACCACGAAACCGCCGAGGATGGCCAGGCCGCCGATGAGCAGCGGAGTCGCCGCGGCGACCAGCCCGCCGAAGATGATGACCAGCAGCACCAGCAGGATCGGCATGGAGATCAGCTCGGCCCGCTCGATGTCCTTCTTGGACTGTTCGTTGGCCTGGCTCAGGAAGGCGATGTTCCCCCCGACCTGAGTGGTCACCCCAGGCGCGTGCAGGGCCTGCTCCAGCTTCTCGTACGCGTCGACCTTGCCGTCCGGCCCGTCCGCACGCAGCCGGACGACCGCATACGTGGCGTGCCGGTCGGTGGACACCAGAGCGGGATCCTGCGCACCGTAGTAGCTGGCGACCCCGGCCACCTCCGGGCGCTGGCGTAGCGCGTCCAATGTTGCGGTGACCGGCTGCCGGAACTCCGGATCGTCCACTGTGTACTCTGCGCTGGAGTAGAGGACGAGTAGGTCGACGTCCTGGTCGCCCAGCTCCTGGGTGATCCTGGTGTGTGCCCGGGTGGACTCGCTGTCCGGGTCGTCGAAGCCGCCGCCGGTGAGCGCGCCGAACACACCGGTGCCCCAGGTGAGACCGACCACCGCCAGCACCAGCGCTGCCCCGAGGGCTGTCCACCGGTACCGGACGACGGCCCGGCCCCAGCTCGCGAGCATGACCCAGCACCCCCATGGCTCGGGCGGCAACCGTCGTCACTATGCCATACGGTTCTCCCGCACCGGTCAAGGGCCGGCCGGGCGTGGTCAAGGGCCGGGCTGCGGGCCGGGCGTGGTCAAGGGCCGGAGCCGGGCTGAACGTGCGCAAGCGCCGGGTTGAGCGTGCTCACGGGCCCGGGCTGAGCGCGCTCACGGGCCCGGGCTGAGCGCGCCAGATGCCCCCGGGGATCACGTCCGGGGGCATCGTCATCTTGCTTGCCCGTCGGCCTGCCGCCGTACCGGCCTCAAGTCAGCTGCAGCGTGGTGAGACAGGTCGGTGCGTCCTCGCCTGTGGAGATCTTCGTCTCGCCCGTCCTGCCGTCATATGTCATTCGCACGCTGCCCTCGAAGCCGCGGGGCAGCCAGAACCCGAGGAACCCGTTGTCAAAGGTGGTCCGCGTCTCGTCCACCAGCACGGTGCCGTCCGTCTCGTCCACAATCTTCACGCCGATCTCTCTGCCGGCCAGCTCCCCTCGGCAGGTGGTCAGGGAGTGGTAGAAGCATGTGTGGGTGCGGGACAGGTACGGGGCCACCGACAGGTAGAACCGGCCGTCGGGTATGGCGAGCTTGACCTGCTGGGTGCCGTCGGAGACCACGACATGGTCAGGGCGGACCGACGCCGTCAGGTCTGCGGGGCGGTCCTTGACGGCCAACCGGTCGAGCTCGTCGATGATCTGCACGGTCCCCTTTCCGGCCAGACCGTGCCTGCCGAGCAGCCCTTCGGCTCGGGCGGGCACCGGCGACCCGGCGGCCCCGGCCGACTGCGGTGCCGGCGTGACCGGCTCGCCGCTCTCGGTCGCGCAACCGGCCAGCAGCAGCACGGACATCGCGCTCGCCACGATGACTCGCTTCATCTGGGCGTTCCTTACGTCGGTTACCGGCGGCTCCGGCCTTCCTGCGCAGCCGGCGCCCGTCCGCGGTCACGTCCACCGTCCCCGAAAGTTCGCAGCCGGAACGGAGGCGAAGGTCCTTTGCCGGCGGGACGACTGGCCCGTGTCGGGTGTTGCTGCCCGACCTGGTCGAGTCAGCTGCGCGCCTCCAGGATGGCCAGGTCGCGCTCGGCGTAGAGCCGGTGCTCCCACTCCTCGTTGAGGATGACCAGCAGGCACTCGCGCACAGGGAAGCTTTGCGCGGGTGGCCAGCCGGGCCCCTCCACCGGCTTGGTGTGGCTATCGAGCGACTCGTCGGTGAGCCCGTCGATCACCTCTCGTACCGTGGACATCCGGTCGCGGCGCAGCGCCAGGACCGTGTCCAGGGAGGGCCGCACCGTGCGGTCGCGGGGCACGCCGGGCGTGTCCGGCATCTCATCCCAGGGGAGGTCCAGTGGATCCCACGGCGACGGGTCGCCGAGGACCGCCCGGCGGATCCAGGCGTCGGTGGCGAACACCAGGTGCCGCAGGGTCTCGATGAACGACCATTCCTCGTTGACCGACTCGTGGAGCAGCCGCGGATCCAGGCGACGGGCCCGGTCGACGGTGCCGGCCCACAGCCGCTCAACGGTGTCCCACGCCTCGCGGAAGCCGGCGGGATCGGTCGGTCGCATCTTGACCCGGTCGGGATAGCGCCGGTCGAGCTCGGCCTGGACCAGCGGGCCGATGTCGATGCCGTTGACAGTCACGCGCTCGATCTCCCCGTAGATCTCCACGTCGACCAGCTCGACCCCGCGCAGCACGGCACCGGTCAGGTCGACCCCGCGGAACTGCGCGTTTGCCATGCTGACGGCGCGGAACCGCGCGCCGTCGAGTAAGACACGCTCGAACCGCGAATCGTTCAGGCGTACGCGTTCGAACTTTGAACCGGTCAGCTCTTCCTCGATGAAGTCAGCCATGCCGGCACCGTAGCGGCTGCCCCCGACATTCAGCCGGTCGTGGGACTCAACCGCCTCAGGCCGGTGACGACCGCGGCGACTTCATCGCGAAGGTGGCGCAGTTCGGTGGCGGTGGGCGCCAGCTCGTAGCTGTGGTGGTGGCTGGCCCGGGACAGCGCGGCCCATGCATGTGTCGCGCGGCGGGCAAGCTCGCGGTTGGCGTACCGCGGAAGCAGAAGCAGCTGCGCCCGGCGGGACCGGCAGGCGCCGATCTCCGGGTGGCGGGATTTCGCCCAGAACACGGCCAGCTCGGTCTCCAGCGCCAGGCGGATCAGCCATGCGCAGGCGCGCGGCCAGGTGCCGCGGGCTCCGGGCACCAGCTGGGTGAGCAGCTTGTCCGCGGCGGTCAGGTAACTTTCGGCCCCGCTCACCGCAGCTCCTCGACCAGCCTGGCGGTGCGGTCCACCATCCACTCAAGGCTTCCGCGCTCGGCGCCGTGGACGTTGTTCTGGCAGGCCTTGAAGACGTCGGCGGCCCACCCGCCGATCCGGTTGAGCGCCGGCAGCACGCTGCCGCCCTGGCGGGCGTCGCCGGCCAGCGCGAGCGCGACCGTCTGGGTCAGCGTCTGCGCGGTGCTGATCAGCTCCTCGACGGCGCTGTGCGGCTCACCACGTCCGATGCGTTCGCGTCGGATCCGTTCATGGCAGGCCGCCTCGATCGCGGCCCGGCAGAACCCGGCGACGACGGGACGGCGCACCTGCTCCGGCAGGTCATGCGTCTTGGCGAGCGCAGCGGCGTCGTCGAGGTACCGGCGTACCGGGTCAAGGTTTTTGCGCAGCTCCACCACGGAGCCCTCGCGCCGCAGCACCTCCCAGATCGTGGCGTCGATCTGGAGCCGGCGGATCGCCTCGGGAAGCCGGTTGTCATGCGTGAAGACCACGACCTGGCGCGTTCTGGCCAAACCGTCGAGCACCTGGGCGAGACCGTCGACCTTGGCCGGATCCATGCTGTGCACCGGGTCGTCCAGGATGAGGAACTTGAACGGGCTGCCGTCGGCGCAGGCGCGGGGGAGGAACACGGCCAGGCCGAGAGCCTGCAGCTCACCCTGGCTCATCACCGCCATCGCCGATGTGGCAGTGCCGTCCACAGTGGCCGGGAACGCGACCCGGCGCCGGTTGTTGCTGCCGTCCAGCCGCATCCCGGCGAGCTCCACGTTGCTCTCCTGCCGCAGCTGCTCCCAGATCTGCTGTGACTGTCGCGCGAACGGCGCGAGGCGCTGCGCCCGCAGCTCGTCAGCGGCCTTCTTCAGCCAGTCCCGGGCGGCGTTGATGCGGCTGATCATCCGCTCGTCCCGCGCGGACTCGCGCGCGTCGTGCAGCCATGCCTGCAGCTTTGCGGCGTGTTCGCGCCAGATGTCGTGCCGCTGCTGGAGCCAGGCGGCGGCGGCCGCCTGAACCGCCGCATACGCCTGGCGCATCGGCGGGTAGGCCGACCTGATGTGAGCCGCGATCTGCTCCGGCGTGGCCTGCGGGAGGACGGCCCGCCAGGCCGTGACCGCGGCGTGCAGGCGCGCGGCCGCCTCGCCGAGCGCCGGGGCCGCGGTGTCGAGCTCGGCGAGCGGCATCAGCCGGTCGACGCCCAGCATCGTACGGGCGGCGTCGCGGGCGTCGTTGAGGCGTTGCTGGGCCCGGTCGGCGGCGGCCGTCTCGGTGCGCAGCCGGGCAACCGTCGAAGCGGACCGCTCGCGCCAGCTGGCGTCGAGCCGACCGGTGCCGCACGTGGGGCACGGCCCGTCGCCGTGCGCGTCGTGGTAGGCGAGCGCCTGTTCCAGCAGCGCGGCGAGGTGCTGATGTGCCGCCACGCCGTGTGCTTCGTGCTCTGCCACCGCGCGTGCGGCCTGGTCCAGGTCCACCGCGATACGCAGGGCGTCGTCGGCATCCGGCACTACCGCCGCGACCAGCCGCCGGCAGGCCGCCGCCACCGGGTCCGCATGCTCCGTCCCGGCGTCGCCGAGCAGCTGGTCCAATGCGTCCAGATCCGGCTGGCGCTGGCCGAGGATGGCCACGGCCCGCCGCGCCCGGTCGTCGTCGACCTGCGCCAGCTCGGCGCGCAGCAGCTCCCGCCGGCCCTTGACCTCCCGGACCCGCTCGGTGAGCTCCCGGCGCACCAGCAACAGGTTCTTGTCCGCGTCGGTGATCGGCTCCATGCCCAGGATCGGCGCGAGCGCGTCGAAGAGGCCGCTCGGCGTGGACGAGATGAGCCGGCCGAGGTCGTTCGCGGTGAGGAACGGACGGTAGGTCTGCAGCGGTCCGGCCCAGGCGTTCAGGTCGGCGCCCTCGACCCGGCTCTCCGCCTGGCCGGGCTCGGTGGCGGTGTCCGACCAGCTGCGGGTCACCCGGATCGGCGCCCGCCCGCCGTCGGTGCGGAGTACGACGTCTATTGTGGATGGCCTGCCCTGGTGGAGGTTGCGCCACCCTTCGCGGAACAGGCTGTTGCGCTCTGCCCAGCGCGCGCTGTCCCCGGTCAGGGCGAGCTCGACGGCCTCGGCGAAGCTGGACTTGCCCGAGCCGTTGCGCCCGACCACGAGCGTCAGGCCGGCGTGCGGCGCCAGCCGCAGGCTCGCGGTCGGCCCGACGCCACGGAATCCGCTGACGGTGATGGTGTCCAGGTAGATCGGGTCGGGACGGGCACCGGCCAGGTCGGCCGGCTTCGGCAGGTCGACGCTGCCACCGGCGAGCGCCGCGCGCAGCGCGTCGAGCCCGGTGTAGGCCGCCAGGACGAGGGTGGCCACCTCGTCGGCCACCCGGTCGTCGGCCAGCCGGTTGAACACGAGGTCCAACAGCGACTCGTCGGTATCCATGAGGCCCCTCCCACAGATCGATGCCGCGAGTAACCTGATGACCGCCGAGACAGGCGATGCTGGGTATTGCTGGAAAAGACTGGAACACTGTACAGTGGTCGGCGTGGCGGAGTCCATAGCGAATCTGGAAAAGCGCATCGACCAGCTGCGTGCCGAGGTCCGCCGGGCGGCGATGAGCGGTGACCGGGCCCGGGCCCGGGCGCTGCGGGCGGAGCTGCGCGAGGCCGAGCGCGCCTGGGACGACGCGATCGCCGAGGTGGAGCGGAAAGCCGCGCCGGTCGAGGTCGAGCCGGTCACACCGAAGCAGGCCGGGCCGCTGCTGCCCATCCGCGAACAGGTGCACCAGGCGTTGACCCTGCTGTCCGTGCCGGCGGCCCCCAAGCTGATCGTCGCCGTGCACGAGGCATTCTTCGCCGGCCAGATGCTCGGCACCCGGCTGACCAGCCTGCGCCGCGACGAGGAGCGCTCCTTCCGGTCCGCGCCGTACTCCCGGCCGTACTACATCTGCAGCGCGCTGACCGCGGACCTGCTCTCCGCGGCCCGCGGCCTGCTGGCCATCTCCACCTGGCCGATGAGCCGGCGCATCATCGGGCCGCTCAGCCCGCGGGTGGACTTCCTCACCGCCGCCATCGCGGTGGCCGAACACATCAGTCGGATACCCGACCCTGCGCCCGCGGCAACCCGACTACTCTGGCGATTCGCCGCGAACATCCCCGGGGCCGCGGAAGGCTTCGACGCCATGGAGCCCGCGTCGGTGGCCCGGGCGGCCGAGGCGGAGCTGGCGGTCCACCTGGATGCGGACACGTCGCTGCGCGAGCAGGCCGGTCAGCGGGCGCGCAGCCAGCTATCCGATGTGGAGCAGCTGTTCGGCAGCCGGCTCCGGGCTGTCCCGGGGACCAGCGGCGGAGCGAGGGAAGCGGAGTGAACGAGACCGAAGCCCGGTTGGCCCGCATCCGAGGCGCGGTGCCGGCGCGCGACCACAACGCCCGTACCATCGCCGCGCTGTGCAGCAACCCCGGCTGCGCCCGTCGGGCCGTGCTGGACGCCGCCGGCGTGGACAAGCAGCGGCTCGCGGCGTACATCGACTTCCCTGCCCGGTTCGGGCAGTCGCAGTTCGCCATCACCCGGGGCAACGCATTCGAGGCCCAGGTCAAGGCGAACGGGTGCGCCGAGCTGCTGCGGCTGCTGCGGGAGAAGCTCGGCCTGCCGATTCCCGAGGTGTCGTACGACGACCTGGAGCTGGTCGGCGGCAACGACAGCCGCGAGGTGCGGTACGCCCGCAGCCGCAGCCTGCTCGCCCGGGCCGCCGCCTCCGGCGCGGGCGCCGGCACGCTCTTCGACCACCCGCTGCTGCGCCTGGAGATCGGCGGCCGCAAGGCGTACCTGGAACCCGACCTGATCGCCTTCCAGCTGCACGACCGGTTCCACGTCGTCGAGATCAAGTCCTTCGCCGTCATCGACGGCCAGGCCGACGCCGGCAAGGTCGCCGCCGCGGTCACCCAGGCCGCCGTGTACGTCCTGGCGCTGCGCGACCTCGTCACCGAGCTGGGGTACGCCCCGGAGAAGGTCGCCCACGACGTGGTGCTCGTCTGCCCCGAGAACTTCTCCAACCGGCCCACCGCCGTCCTCGTCGACGTGCGCAAGCAGCTCACCGTCCTCAAGCGACAGCTGTCCCGGCTGGCCCGCATCGACGAGCTCCTCGCCGCGCTGCCGGCGGAGTTGACCTTCGATTTGGAGGTGGACGACGCGGGCGTGCCTACGCGGCCAGCGGCTTCCGTTGTCGAAGCCCTTCGTACTGTCCAGGCCCGGTACACACCGGAGTGCCTGGACACCTGCGAGATGGCGTACTTCTGCCGGGACGAAGCTCGCGACGACACCGCCGCGCTGGGCCGGACGGTCCGCGACGAGCTGGGCGGCATCGAGAGCGTGACCAACGTCCTCGGCCTGGCCAACGGTTCGCTGGCCCCCGCCGCCGAGCAGGTCGAGGCGGCGCAGCTGCTGCAGATGGCCGCCCGGCTGCGCGAGGAGTCCCTGATGGCCATGCTGCGCGGGGTGGCGCTATGAGCGTGCTCACCTCCCTGGCGCGCGCGCAGGCCCGGCACGCCGGGCGCGCGCAGGCCATCGCGACCGTCCGTCACGTCTACGTGCACGACCGGCCACTCGTCCTCATCCCGCTGACCCTCGCCGGCGAAGCCAACGCACCCCTGGCCGCCATGGTCGGCGACGACCGGGACGCGCCGCAGCTGCTCGTCGTCCCCCAGCCGCGCAACCGCGACCAGCGCTTCGCCTTCGCCGCGTCACTGGGGAAGATTGTCCTGTCCTATATAGAGAAATTTGCCGCCGGCACGGAGACCGTCCGCACCGAACGCAGCCGCGAAACCCGCGAACGGTTCGTCGCCGCGCCGCAGATCCTCGTGCCCAACCGCGGCGGCATCGGCTTCGTCCGGCTGTTCGGCCGCTCGACCCGGTTCCGCCGGACGACGGGCGAGTACGCCGTGGACCCGTCCGTGCCCGTGCTCGGCCAGTGGTTGACCTTCTTCGCCGAGCGGACCGAGCACCCCGGCTCCTGCCTGCTGCTCGCCGCCACCGACGCCTTGGCCCTGCACTGGGCCACCGGGCAGAGCGCGGTCGAAGACCAGAACCTCGCCTCCCTGGTCGGCTGGATCTCCCCACCCGCCGGCCTTTCCGGCTCGGAGGCGGCGGCACTGGCCGAAGACCCGGTCGAATGCCCACCCGCCGGGCCGGCCACCGACCCGTCCTTCGACAACGAGGTGCTGGCCCCGCTGATCGAGACCGGCAACGTCGCCGGGATGGAGAAGGCCCTCGCGTCCCAGCTCGAACCGAACTGGGCCCTGATGTGGCAGGCCGTCGACCTACTCCGCGCCCTACCCCCCGGAGCCCGGGTCACCAACCGCTGGGCCGCTGACCGGGACGCGTTCACCGCCTACGTCTCCTACCTGCGGGACGGCGGGTTGCCGCAGCCCCGCCGGGACGGCGCGGTCGCCGCCGCCCAGCGGCTCAACTGGCTGGAGCGCGCCCAGGCGAGCTATGTCGCGCAGCGCGCCTTCGACGACCCGCTCGTGCTCGCCGAGTACCGGCTCTCCGGCGACGCCTTCGCCGGCACCGTCACCGCGGCGGAGCCGGGCCGGATCATCGGCGCCGGGCGGTCCCGCAAGCTGCGGCCGCTGATCACCGTCACCGCCGTCGACCCGGTACGCCTGACGCCCGGGACGCCGGTTGTCGCGCCGAGCCGGCCAGCGCAGAAGGCGACGATCATCTCCGTCACCGGCGACAAGGTCGTGCTGGAACTCTCCGGCGGCATGGGTCGGGCGCAGACCCCGGCCCCGGGCAGCGTCCCCGAGGTCGGCGAGGAAATCTGCTACTCGTCCATCGTGGACAGCTATCAGCCGCTCGCATCCTTCCCGCCGCGCGAGGAGACACCGTGGACCCACGGCGGCCCCCCGGTGGAGTACGTACCCACCGACGAGGACGCTCAGGAGGAGTGGTCGTG
>JADGHA010000116.1 GCA_019689695.1 Micromonosporaceae bacterium
AAATCGGCGACAGATAATCCATCCGGGTCACAAACGTGGTCCCCTGCACCCAGTTACGGAACTCAAGGTTCTTCTCAATACCGGTGTGCAGGTAGCCGATGACCATCCGGACCTCGGTGATGGTCTCACCCTCGAGCTCGAGGATGAGCCGCAGCACGCCGTGGGTGGATGGGTGCTGCGGACCCATGTTGATGACGATCCGCTCGTCGTGGATCGGGTCGGTGCCCTCGACGATGGTGTCCCAGTCCCCACCGGTGACGGTGAAGACCTTGCCCTCCGTGGTTTCGCGTGCCTGGGCGTAGCTGGTCACTGGTAGCTCCTCCGCTGGTCCGGCGGTGGAATCTCGGCGCCCTTGTACTCCACCGGGACCCCGCCGAGCGGGTAATCCTTGCGTTGCGGGTGCCCCTCCCAGTCGTCCGGCATCAGGATCCGGGTCAGGTTGGGGTGGCCGTCGAAGATGACGCCGAACATGTCGTACGTCTCGCGCTCCTGCCAGTCGGCGGTGGGGTAGACGCGGGTGATGCTCGGGACGTGCGGCCGGTCCGGCGAGACCGCGGTCTCCAGCCGCACCCGCCGCCGGTACGTCATCGAGGTCAGCTGGTAGACCACGTGCAGCCGCCGCTCGTCGGTGCCGAGATAGTCCACACCGGAGACGCTGGAGCACAGCTCGAAGCGCAGCGCCGGGTCGTCCCGCATCACCTGGCACACCTCGGCGATCCGCTCCGGCTTGATGTGCAGGGTCAGCTCGCCGCGGTCCACCACGACGTGCTCGATCGCGTCGTCCAGGGCGGGGTACGCCTCGGCGAGCGCGTCGTACACCTCGTCGAAGTAGCCGCCGTACGGCCGCGGGCTGCTGACCACCGCGTGCCGGCGGCGCACCAGGCCGCCGAAGCCCGAGGTGTCCCCGGTACCGGACACGCCGAACATGCCGCGCCCGGCCGTGCTCGACGGCGGCAGCTCGGCCGGCGCGCCACTGGTCGCACCGATCGGCGGCGACGAGACCGGCACCTTCCCGTTGTCAGAAGTACTCACTGTGCTCGCCCCTCGTTCGCAGCTGCCGGGCTGGCAAGCTCATTCCTCGCGCTCACCAGCGGTAGCCCTTTCCGGCCTGCAGCGCCTCCTGCTGCCGGCGCATCCAGTTCTCGATGCGCAGCTGCTCCTCGCGGCCCTCGGCCACCGCCTTGGCCCACTCCGCCTTGCGCTCGCGGTTCATCCGGTACGACGACGGCGTGGCGCCCGGCGCCACGACTGGCTTGCCGTGCCGGGCCTGCCGTGCCTCCAGCTGCTTGCGGCCGCGCTCGCCGAGCGGCTCGTTGAGGATCTTCTCCTGCAGCTTGAGGATCGCGTCGATCAGCATCTCCGGCCGCGGCGGGCAGCCGGGCAGGTACATGTCCACCGGCACCACGTGGTCCACGCCCTGCACGATCGCGTAGTTGTTGAACATGCCGCCGGAGCTGGCGCACACGCCCATCGAGATGACCCACTTCGGCTCGGGCATCTGGTCGTAGATCTGGCGCAGCACCGGAGCCATCTTCTGGCTGACCCGGCCCGCCACGATCATCAGGTCCGCCTGCCGGGGCGAGGCGCGGAAGATCTCCATGCCCCACCGGCCGAGGTCGAAGCGCGGCGAACCGGCCGCCATCATCTCGATGGCGCAGCAGGCCAGGCCGAACGTGGCTCCCCAGAAGGATGCCTTGCGCGTCCAGTTGACCACCTTCTCCACGGTGGTGAGCAGGACGCCGCCGGGGACCTTCTCCTCTATACCCACGGATCTCACCTAGTCCCAGTCCAGGCCGCCGCGGCGCCATATGTAGGTGTACGCGACGAACACGGTGCCGATGAACAGAAGCATCTCCACGAACCCGAAGGCGCCCAGCGCGTCAAACGAGACCGCCCACGGGTAGAGGAAAATGATCTCGATGTCGAAGACGATGAACAGCATCGCGGTCAAGTAGAACTTGACCGGGAAGCGGCCGCCGCCGATCGGCTGCGGGGTCGGTTCGATGCCGCACTCGTACGCCTCGAGCTTGGCCCTGTTGTACCGGCGCGGGCCGACGAACGGCGCGACGGTCACGGAGAAGAGCGCGAACGCCGCAGCGAGCGCGAACAGACCCAGGATGGGTACGTAAGCCGACAGCGACATCCTGCCTCCTTCCAGCACTTGTCCAGACCCTATTCATGCCGGTGGTGCCCCTACACGGCGGGTACTACTTTCGTCATCGCGTTGATGATCCGATCCATCGCGTCCCCGCCCCGGGGGTCGGTCAGGTTCGCCAGCAGCTTGAGTACGAACCGCATCAGCGTCGGGTGCGGCATGCCGTGCTTGGTGGCGATCCGCATCACGTGCGGGTTGCCGATCAGCTTCACGAAGATGCCGCCGAGCCGGTAGTAGCCGCCGTAGCGGGCCCTCAGCTCGCCGTTGTAGGCGTGCAGCGCCCGCTCGCGGGCCGGGCCCGCCGGCCGGGCCAGCGCCTGCACCGCGATCTCCGCCGCCAGCTCGCCGGACTCCATGGCGTACGCGATGCCTTCGCCGTTGAACGGGTTGACCATGCCGCCGCTGTCCCCGACCAGCATCGTGCCGCGCGTGTAGTGGGGCACCCGGTTGAAACCCATCGGCAGGGCGGCGCCGAGGATCGGGCCGTCCGCGTTCGCCTCGTCGTTGAGGCCCCAGTCCGGCGGCGTGCTGCCCAGCCAGTCCACCAGCAGCTGCCGGTAGTTCGTCTTGCCGAAGGCGACCGAGGAGTTCAGCACGCCGAGCCCGACGTTGACCCGCCCGTCGCCCATGCCGAAGATCCAGCCGTACCCGGGCAGCAGCTTGCTCCGGTCCTCCTTGCTGCGCAGCTCCAGCCAGGACTCGAGGTAGTCGTCGTCGTGCCGCTGCGGGGAGCGGTAGTAGCGGCGCACCGCGACCCCGATCGGCCGGTCCGCGCGCTTGGCCAGCCCGAGCCCGAGCGGGAACCGCCCGGAGACCCCGTCCGCGGCGACCACCAGCGGCGCGGTGAAGCTGCCCTGCTCCGTGGTCACCCCGGCCACCCGGCCGGTCCGGTCCAACAGCGGCCCGGTCACGGTGCAGCCGGTACGCAGCTGGGCGCCCGCTTCGGCGGCGCGCTTGGCGAGCAGGTGGTCGAAGTCCAGCCGGGTGCGGGTGAGGCCGTAGTCCGGGAAGCTGGCCAGCTCGGGCCAGTCCAGCTCCAGCCGCACCCCGCCGCCGATCACCCGCAGGCCGCGGTTGCGCAGCCAGCCGTCGTCGGTATTGATGCCCATCTTGACCAGCTGCTTGACCGCCCGCGGGGTCAGGCCGTCACCGCACACCTTCTCGCGCGGGAACTGGGACTTCTCCAGGAGCAGCACGCGCAGCCCGTGGCGCGCCATGTGGTACGCGGCCGACGAGCCGCCCGGTCCGGCGCCGACCACGATGACGTCGGCGTCCGCGTCTCCGGCGGTGTGGTTGCCGGTCACGTGCTGCACCTCCGTCATGTCCGTCTCGGCCTCTTTCGAGGGTCTTCCACCGCTTCCCGAACCGCTCGTGAAACTCTTCACAATCTAGCTCGACTGGAGTCTAGAACTGTACGAGGCCGCTCGCCTGATTAGGCACTCCTAACCTCCATCGCCACCCGGCGAGCCGGCGGGCCGCCCGGCCGGTCAGGCGGCGCGGACGGCGCGGTGCAGGGCGACCACGCCGCCGGTGAGGTTCCGCCAGGCCACCCGCGTCCAGCCCGCCGCGGCGATCCGGTCGGCGAGCGCCGCCTGGTCGGGCCAGGCCCGGATCGTGTCGGCCAGGTAGACGTACGCGTCCGGGTTGCTGGACACCCTGCGGGCGACCGCCGGCAGCGCCCGCATCAGGTACGACAGGTAGACCGTCCGGAACGGGCCGAACGTGGGCCGGCTGAACTCGCACACCACCAGCCGCCCGCCCGGCCGGGTGACCCGGGCCAGCTCGCGCAGTGCGCCGTCCACGTCCACCACGTTGCGCAGCCCGAACGAGATGGTCACCGCGTCGAAGGCCGAGTCGCGGAACGGCAGCGCGAGCGCGTCGCCGGCCAGCAGCGCCAGGCCGGGCCGGGACCGCCGCCCGGCACGGAGCATGCCGACGGACAGGTCCGCGCCGACCGCGTACGCGCCCGAGCGGGCCAGCTCCTCGGTGGAGACTCCGGTGCCGGCGGCCAGGTCGAGCACCCGCTCGCCGGGGCGCAGGTTCAGCGCGGCGCGGGTGGCACGCCGCCAGCCGCGGTCCCGCCCGAAGGACAGGATCGTGTTGGTCAGGTCGTACCGCTGCGCCACGCCGTCGAACATCGCGGCGACCTCGTGCGGCTGCTTGTCCAGGCTGGCCCGCGTCACGCCCACCACTCTGCCAGCGAGCCGGACAGCTCTCCAACGCGGGGCCGAGCGCGCTGCGGACGAACGAGCGCCCCGCGGACGAATCAGTGTCAGCGGGCGTCGACGAGCGGAAGCGACCGGCCCGCGCCGCCGCCCGGCAGGGCGATCGAGGAGAAGTGGGAGACCACCCGCTCGTCGGTCGGATCGTCGGCCGGCGTCCAGTGCACCTTTATCCGCCGGTACAGCGTGTCCCGCTGGGCCGGGACGCGGTCGGCCGACCGGATCATCCGCACCAGCTCGTGCAGGTTCGACCGGTGCCGGGCGCCGGCGCTGGAGATGACGTTCTCCTCCAGCATGATCGAGCCGAGGTCGTCCACACCCATGTGCAGCGACAGCTGGCCCACGTCCTTGCCGGTGGTCAGCCAGGACGCCTGCAGGTGCGCGACGTTGTCGAAGAACAGCCGGGCCACCGCGATGAGCCGCAGGTACTCCAGCGAGGTCGCCTGCGTACGGCCCTTGAGGTGGTTGTTCTCCGGCTGGTAGGTCCACGGGATGAAGGACCGGAAGCCGCCGGTGCGATCCTGCACGTCGCGGATCATCCGGATGTGCTCGATCCGCTCGGCGTTGGTCTCGCCGGTGCCCATCATCATGGTGGCCGTCGACTCGACGCCGAGTCCGTGCGCGATCTCCATCACCTCCAGCCACCGCTCGCCCGACTCCTTCAGCGGGGCGATGGCGGCGCGCGGGCGGGCGGGCAGCATCTCGGCACCCGCGCCCGCGATGGAGTCCAGCCCGGCCGCCTTGATCCGGCTGATCGCCTCCTCGATCGAGACTCCGGAGACCTTGGCCATGTGCAGGATCTCGCTGGGGCCGATCGAGTGGATGACCAGCTGCGGGTACGCGCGCTTCACCGCGGAGAACAACTCCTCGTAGTACTCCACGCCGTACTCGGGGTGATGCCCGCCCTGCAACATGACCTGGGTCGCGCCCAGCTCGACCGCCTCGCCGCAGCGGCGCAGGATCTCCTCCATCGGGTGCGACCACCCTTCGGCGTGCTTCGGCGGGCGGTAGAACGCGCAGAACTTGCACGCGGTGACGCACACGTTGGTGTAGTTGATGTTGCGGTCGATGATGTACGTCACGATGTTGTCCGGGTACCGCCGCCGGCGTACCGCATCGGCCGCCTCGCCGAGGGCATGGAACGGCGCCTCGGTGTAGAGCAAAAGCGCCTCATCGGGGGTAATCCGGCCGCCGTCGGCGGCGCGCTGCAGGATCGCCTCGATGTCGCGCGCAGAGCTCATGGTCCCGAGGGTACGCGCGGCCGGGCGCCCGCCGGGCGCGGCCCCGGCGGCCGGCCTAGGCTCGTGACCATGGCAGAGATGAGCTACCGCCGGCTGGGCGAGTCCGGCCTGGTGGTGAGCGTGGTCGGCCTCGGCTGCAACAACTTCGGGCGCAAGCTGGACGCCGCGGGCACCCGGGCGGTGGTGGAGGCCGCGCTGGACGCCGGCATCACCTTCTTCGACACCGCGGACAGCTACGGGGAGCAACCCGGGCGCTCGGAAGTGTTCCTCGGCACCGCGCTCGGCCGGCGGCGGGACGAGGTGGTCGTGGCCACCAAGTTCGGCAACGACGTCCGCGGCGCCAACGGCCCGGACTGGGGTGCCCGGGGCAGCCGCCGCTACGTGATGCGCGCGGTCGAGGCGTCGCTGCGCCGGCTGGGCACCGACTACATCGACCTCTACCAGATGCACTACCCCGACCCGGCGACGCCGATCGAGGAGACCCTCTCGGCGCTGGACGACCTGGTGCGCGCGGGCAAGGTGCGCTACATCGGCAACTCCAACTTCGCCGCGTGGCAGGTGGCCGACGCCGCCTGGACGGCGCGGGCCGGCAACCTCACGCCGTTCGTCAGCGCACAGAACGAGTACAGCCTGCTGCGCCGGGAGGTGGAGGCGGAGCTGGTGCCGGCGTGCCAGCGGTTCGGGCTCGGCATCCTGCCCTTCTTCCCGCTCGCCAGCGGGCTGCTGACCGGCAAGTATCGCCGGGGCCAGCAGGCGCCGGCCGGCACCCGGTTGGCCGGCGAGCGGTACCAGTCGTGGCTCGCCAGCGCGCCATGGGACCGGATCGAAGCCCTGCAGAAGTACGCGGCGGAACGGGGCGTCAGCCTGCTCGATGTGGCCATCGGCGGGCTTGCCGCGCAGCCGGCGGTGGCCTCGGTGATCGCCGGCGCGACCACACCCGAGCAGGTCCGGGCGAACGTGGCCGCCGCAGCGTGGCGCCCCGGCCCGGAAGACCTGGCTGCGTTGGATGCGCTGACCAAGCCGTAGCCGTCGGTCAGCCGTCGTAGTCCACCACGAGCCGGTCGGTGACCGGGCTGGACTGGCAGGTGAGCACGTAGCCGGCGGCCAGCTCGTCAGGCTCCAGTGCCCAGTTGGCCGCCATCCGCACCTCGCCCTCGACGAGCCTGGCGCGGCAGGTGGAGCAGACACCGCCCTTGCAGGCGTAGGGCAGCTCGGCCCGCACCCGCAGCGCGGCGTCCAGGACCCGCTCGTGCCGGCCCATCCGGAACGTGGACGCCCGGCCGTCGAGCCGGATGGTCACCTCGGTGTCACCGCCGGCCTCCTCGACGACCGGGCTTCGCGACGGCGGGTGCTCCTCTACATAGAACAGCTCGACATGGATGGCTGAGGCAGGGACGCCACGGCTCGTGAGAACGTTGCGGGCCTCAGTGACCATCGCCATGGGTCCACAAAGGAACCACTCGTCGTGCCGGTCCACCGGCACCAGGGTGTCGAACAGCCTGCCGAGCCGCTGCGCGTCGAGCCGGCCGGAGAGCAGCGGCGCCTCGTGCGGCTCCCGGGACAGCACGTGCACGACGTGCAGCCGGGCCGGGTAGCGGTCCTTGAGGTCGGCCAGCTCCTCGGCGAACATCACCGAGCGCGCGTACCGGTTGCCGTAGAGCAAGGTGAACGTGCTCGCCGGTTCGACCGACAGCGCGGTGGCGATCAGGGAGAGCACCGGGGTGATGCCGGACCCGGCGGCGATGGCGGCGTACCGCCGGCGCCGGGCCGGGTCGAACGCCGTGGTGAAGTGGCCCACCGGCGGCAGCACCTCGACGGTGTCGCCCGGGCGCAGCGCCTTGGCCGCGAAGGTGGAAAAGGCGCCGCCGGCCAGCTGCCGCACGCCGATGCGCAGCCGGCCGTGCGCGGCCAGCTCCGCCGGTGTCGAGCAGATGGAGTACGAGCGCCGTACCTCCCCGACGTCGGGCTCGGCCCGCCGCACGGTGACATGCTGGCCTGCGGCGAAGGCATAGGCCGCGCGCAGCGGCGGCGGCACGTCGAAGGTGACCGCGACCGCGTCCTCGGTGATCCGGTCGACCGCGGCGACCCGCAGCTGGTGGAACCGCGGCCGCATCAGCGGACCTTGAGGTGCTCGAACGGCTCCCGGCAGGATCGGCAGCGCCACAGGGCCTTGCACGCGGTGGACCCGAAGCGGCTCAGCTGCTCGGTCTCCGGCGACCCGCACCTGGGGCAACGCACCGACAGCGCCACCGGTACCGCTTTTTCCCCGACGGCGCGCTCCGGTGGCGCGATGCCGGCGGCTGCGAGCTTGGCCAGGCCCGACTCGGAGATGTCGTCGGTGCTCCACGGCGGCGCCAGGACCGTGCGCACCTGCACGTCCGGGTACCCCGCGGCGCGCGCCGCCGACCGGATGTCCGCCTGGATCGCGTCCAGCGCCGGGCAGCCGGAGTACGTGGGCCGGATGGTCACGGTGACCCGGCCGGTGTCCGGTGCCACCTGCACGTCCCGCAGGATGCCCAGCTCCTCGATGGTCACCACGCGCAGTTCCGGGTCGACGACCGCGGCGACCACCTCCCGGACCCCGGTCACCACACCGCTCCCGGGTGCGCCCGGTGCAGCACCTGCATCTCGGCGAGCAGGTACGACAGGTGCTCGGTGTGCCGGCCGCTGCGCCCGCCGGCCGGCGCCCAGCCGTCGGCCGGCCGTTGCAGCGTCGCCTCGGCCAGTACCGGCTCCACTATGGATAGCCAGGCCGGCCGGAGGCCGGCGTGATCCACCAGGGCATCCTCGTCGCCGGCGAACAGCTCATGGGTGTACGGCCACACCTCGTCGACCGCCGCCTGCATGCGCCGGTGCGACTCTTCGGTGCCGTCGCCCAGCCGGAGCGTCCACTGTGTCGAGTGGTCCAGGTGGTAGGCGGACTCCTTGCGGGCGTTGGCCGCGATCTCCGCCAGGCGCTCGTCCGGCGCGTCAGCCAGCGCGTCGTAGAGCAGCTTCTGGTACGCGGAGAGGAACAGCAGCTTGGCCATGGCGATACCGAAGTCGTGGCGGTCCGGCAGCTCCACCAGCAGGCAGTTGCGGAACTCCCCGTCGTCGCGCAGGTAGGCCAGCGCGTCCTCGTCCCGCCCCGCGCCCTCCAGCTCCCCGGCGTAGGAGAGCAGGAGGCGGGCCGCGCCGAGCTGGTCCAGCGCGATGTTGGCCAGCGCGACGTCCTCCTCCATCTCCGGCGCCGCCGCGCACCACTGCGCCAGCCGCTGCGCCGCGATCAGCGCGTCGTCCCCGAGCCCCAACACGTACTCGAAACGGCTCACAGGTGCGGCGCTCCCTCCGGCACCCGGTAGAAGGTCGGGTGCCGGTAGACCTTGTCGGCGGCCGGGTCGAAGAAGGCGTCCTTCTCGTCCGGGCTGGACGCGGTGATCGCGGCGGCCGGCACCACCCAGATCGAGACGCCCTCCTGCCGCCTGGTGTAGAGATCGCGGGCGTTGCGCAGCGCCATCTCGGCGTCCGGGGCGTGCAGGCTGCCCACGTGGGCGTGGGCGAGGCCGCGCCGGGGACGGACGAACACTTCCCACAGCGGCCACTCGTTACCCGGCATCGGAGCTCCTGTGCTTGGCCGCGTACGCCGCGGCGGCCTCGCGCACCCAGGCACCCTCGGCGTGCGCCCGGCGTCGATGGGCCATCCGCTGCCGGTTGCACGGCCCGTCCCCGGCGATCACCCGGAACAGCTCGTCGAAGTCGGGCGGCGTGAAGTCGTACGAGCCGCGCTGCTCGTTCCACCTCAGCGCCGGGTCCGGCAGGCTCAGCCCGAGCACCTCCGCCTGCGGCACGCACATGTCGACGAACCGCTGCCGCAGCTCGTCGTTGGAGAACCGCTTGATCTTCCAGGCCATCGACTGCTCGGAGTGGGTCGACTCGCGGTCCGGCGGCCCGAACATCGCCAACGACGGGTACCACCACCGGTTCACCGCGTCCTGGGCCATCGCCCGCTGGGCCGGGGTGCCATTGGCCAGGGTGTAGAGGATCTCGTACCCCTGGCGCTGGTGGAACGACTCCTC
Source organism: Micromonosporaceae bacterium (assembly GCA_019689695.1). Classification (GTDB taxonomy): domain Bacteria; phylum Actinomycetota; class Actinomycetes; order Mycobacteriales; family Micromonosporaceae; genus JADGHA01. Next base: position 9,674 of record JADGHA010000116.1, read on the forward strand.
CTTGCAGATGCGGATCATCGCCCGCGCATAGGGGCCGTACGAGCAGCGGCACAGCGGCACCTGGTTGACGATCGCGGCGCCGTCCACCAGCCAGCCGATCGCCCCGACGTCGGCCCAGGTCAAAGTCGGGTAGTTGAAGATGGAGCTGTACTTCTGCCGGCCCTGCAACAGCAGGTCCACCAGCTCGTCGCGGCTGACGCCGAGCGTCTCCGCCGCCGCGTACAGGTAGAGCCCATGCCCGGCCTCGTCCTGGACCTTGGCGAGCAGGATCGCCTTGCGCTTCAGCGACGGCGCGCGCGTGATCCAGTTCCCCTCCGGCTGCATGCCGATGATCTCGGAGTGGGCATGCTGGGCGATCTGCCTGATGAGCCCTTTCCGGTACGCCTCGGGCATCCAGTCGCGCGGCTCCACCTTCTGGTCGGCCGCGATCACCGCCGCAAAGTACGCGGTGAGGTCGGACTGGTCGGCGACGGGGCGCGCTTCCGCGGCGGCGCGCAGGTCGGCCTCGGCGGCCTCGACCTCGTCGAGCAGGCCACGCCGCCCGGGCACCTCCACCACGCCGTCGCCGGACACCCCTCCAGTGTTACAAGCATGGTCCGCATATGGCAATAGATGTAACAGTCACGCCCGCCTTCAGACCGTACTGACCTGGCTTTAATCGAATCTTCAAACCCGCTGACGTAGACTTCCCGGCTGGCGACGCTCTCGGTCCACCCTCACCGGTTAAGGAGACGCCCCGAACCAAGGCTGTGACGTGCCGCCCCCCGTGACCCCTCC
>JADGHA010000117.1 GCA_019689695.1 Micromonosporaceae bacterium
GGGTCCAGGCGGGGGGTAGCCGCGGGGCGGTTCGGTCACAGGGTCACGGTAGGGCCGGTCGTCCCGGGCGCGCCAGGCGTCACACCACCGCGGGCAGGCCGACACGCAAAGTGATCATCGCGCCTAGCCAGGGGTTCGACGTAGACTGGCACTCGTTACAGCCGAGTGCCAACGGCACGTCTGGTCAACAGCGCGTCAGGGAGGTGGCGGAATGGGTCTCGACGACCGCAAGCTGGATGTGCTGCGGGCCATCGTCGAGGATTATGTCGCCACCCGGGAGCCGGTTGGCAGCAAGGCCCTCGTCGAGCGCCACCAGCTTGGCGTCTCGCCCGCGACGGTCCGCAACGACATGGCCGTGCTCGAGGAGGAGGGCTACCTCCGGCAGCCGCACACCAGCGCCGGCCGGGTGCCCACCGACCGGGGGTACCGGCTGTTCGTGGACCGGCTGACCCGGATCAAGCCGCTCTCCCCGGCCGAGCGCCGGGCGATCGAGCGGTTCCTGATCGGCGCGGTGGACCTGGACGACGTGGTGCACCGCACGGTGCGCCTGCTCGCTCAGCTCACCCGCCAGGTGGCGGTCGTGCAGTACCCCAGCCTGACCCGTTCCGCGGTGCGGCATTTGGAGCTGGTGCCGATCTCCACCACCCGGCTGATGGTGGTGATGATCGCCGACACCGGCCGGGTGGAGCAGCGCCAGGTGGACCTGCCCGGCCCGATCGTCCCCGACGACGTGACGGACCTGCGTCGGCAGATCAACGAGGCGCTGGTCGGCCGCCGGCTGACCGAGACCCCGCCGCTGGTGCAGGCGCTGGTCGAGCAGGTCGCCCCGCAGCTGCGGCCGACGATGACCACGCTCTCCACGGTCCTGCTGGAGACGCTGGTCGAGCGGCACGACGAGCGGATCGCGCTGGCCGGCACGGCCAACCTGACCCGCGGCAGCGTGCTGGACTTCCACGGCAAGCTGCGGCCCATCCTGGAGGCGCTGGAGGAGGAGGTCGTCCTGCTCAAGCTCTTCGGCGAGGTCGAGCCCCCCAGCGGCCAGGACCAGCCCGGCTGGAGCGGCGGGGGGGACGAGCCGCGGCTGCGCATCCGCATCGGCGATGAGAACGAGTTCGAGGACTTGCGCTCCGCCTCGGTGGTAAGTACCGGGTACGGTCCAGGTAGCACCGTCGTGGGCGGGCTCGGCGTGCTCGGCCCGACGAGGATGGACTACCCGGGCACGATCGCCACGGTCCGTGCCGTGGCACGCTATGTCGGCGACCTGCTGGCGCAGAACTGAGCTGGACACGGACACTGACGGCGACGGACATCGCCGGCGATCGCGAAGACGGACATGAGGATGCAGGACACGGTGGCCAAGGACTACTACGGAATTCTCGGCGTGCGCCGGGACGCCTCCGCCGACGAGATCAAGCGTGCCTACCGCAAACTGGCCCGCCAGTACCACCCGGACGTGAACCCGGACCCGTCGGCGCAGGAGAAGTTCAAGGAGATCAACGCCGCCTACGAGGTCCTGTCCGACGACCAGAAACGGCAGATCGTCGACCTGGGTGGCGACCCGCTGGCCCCCGGCGGCGCCGGCCCGTCCGGCGGCGCGGGCGGCCCGTTCGTCGGCTTCCAGGACATCATGGACGCCTTCTTCGGCACCGGCGGCGCCCGCGGTCCGCGCTCCCGGACCCGGCCGGGCAGCGACGCCATCCTGCGGCTGGACCTGGACCTGGCGGAGACCGCGTTCGGCGTCGAGGCCCCGATCACCGTCGACACCGCCGTGCTCTGTTCCACCTGCGCCGGCGCCGGCACCGCCGCCGGCACGCATTTGGCCACCTGCGAGACCTGCGGCGGGCGGGGCGAGGTCCAGTCCGTCCAGCGCACCTTCCTCGGCCAGGTCGTCTCGTCCCGGCCGTGCCCGGCCTGCCAGGGCTACGGCACGGTCATCCCGCACCCGTGCCCGACCTGCGGCGGCGACGGGCGGGTGCGCACCCGCCGCACGCTGACCGTGAAGATCCCGCCCGGCGTCGAGGACGGCATGCGGATCCGGCTGGCCCAGCAGGGCGAGGTGGGTCCGGGCGGCGGCCCGGCCGGCGACCTCTACGTGGAGATCCACGAGCGGCCGCACGACGTCTACTCGCGCAAGGGCGACGACCTGCACTGCCGGGTCACCGTGCCGATGACCGCGGCCGCGCTGGGCACCCGGCTGACCATCAAGACGCTGGACAGCGAGGAGCAGGTGGACGTCCGGCCGGGCACCCAGCCGGGGTCCACGGTCCGGCTGCGCGCCCGGGGCGTGCCGCACCTGCGGGGTACCGGCCGCGGCGACCTGTTCGTGCACCTGGACGTGCGCACGCCCACCAAGCTCGACGCCGAACAGGAGCGGCTGCTGCGCGAGTTCGCCAAGGCCCGCGGCGAGGAGGTCGCCGAGCTGACCAAGCAGGGCGGCTTCTTCTCCCGCATGCGCGACGCCTTCAACGGGCACTGACCCGCGTTCCAACCCCCGATCCCGCGGTTGCGATCCCACGACTCCCGCGATTGCGCATACGGTTGCGCGTGAAATTGCATCGTATTTCGTTTCCGTCCGCGTTGCCGCGAAGCGGTGGGGAGGGGTGGGATGAGCCGGCCGCTGTTTCTGGTCGACGCCCTGCCGACCGAAGACACGTACACGTTGGACGGTCCGGAGGGCCACCACGCTGCGGCGGTGCAGCGGTTGCGGGCCGGCGAGGAGCTGACGCTCGGGGACGGCCGGGGCGGCACGGCCACCGCGGTGGTCATCGCCGCCGGCCGCGACAGCCTCACCGTCTCGATAACCGGCAGGGCGTACGCGCGGCCGCCCGACCCGCGGCTGGTGGTGGTCCAGGCGCTGGCCAAGGGCGACCGGGGCGAGCTGGCGGTCCAGGCGATGACCGAGGTGGGCGTGGACGAGATCGTGCCCTGGGCGGCCGCACGCTGCGTGGTCCAGTGGCGCGGCGACCGGGGTGAGCGCGCCCGGCACCGGTGGGTCGCCACCGCGCGCGAGGCGGCCAAGCAGTCCCGCCGGCCCTGGCTGCCGGCGCTCGGACCGGCCGGGTCCACCCGGCAGGTGGTCGACCGGGTGGGCGCGGCCGCCGCCGGGCTCGTGCTCGACCCGGAGTCGGCCACCCGGATATCCACAGTGGATCTTCCGACGACCGGGGAGATCGTGCTCGTGGTCGGGCCGGAGGGCGGTATCGCGCCGGCGGAGCTGGCGGCGTTCGAGGCCGCCGGGGCACGGCCGGTGCGCCTGGGCGACACCGTCCTGCGCACCTCGACCGCCGGTGTCGCCGCGCTCGCCGTACTTGCCGCCCGGATCGGCCGCTGGTAACTCATCGGCCTGACAGAGTTCAACATCGCCGGATCCGCACGCGCAGCGAGCGAGCTGGCAACCTGAGTAGACACAACGAAGCCCTGAAGCTCCGGTACTCAGCGACCCGTTGTCCGCCGGAGCTTCTTGTCGGTCTACACCGGACACTCTGGTCAGGACGAACTGTGAGCCCTCATGGAGTCGCAGGCACCGGATTCCGGCTGACCGGAAGGGCTCTGCCCGGATCGTCACAAGGCGCGATGGTCACGCCGTGCGGTGCCGGGCGAGTGCCCGGGCCATCGCCTCGATCGACTGCCGCATGATCGGGCGCGGGGTGGCGAAGGTGTACCGCACGAAGCCGCGGCCCGCCGCGCCGCACAGCTCGCCGTCGGTCATCGCCACCCCGGCCCGGTCCAGGAAGAACTCGGCCGGCCGGTCGCCCAGACCCAGCTGGCGGCAGTCCAGCCAGGCCAGGTAGGTACCCTCCGGCTGGGCGTACCCCACCTCGGGCAGGTGTTCGGCGAGCAGGTCGCCGAGCAGGGCCCGGCTGCCGTCCAGGTAGCCGAGCAGCTCGTCCAGCCACTCGCCGCCGGCGGTGAACGCGGCGATGTTGGCGACCACCCCGAGGGTGGACGCGCCGTGCTCGGCCATGGCGCCGACCGCCGACCACGTCTCCAGGTCCGCCTCGTTGGAGAGGATCAGCTGGGCGCACTTCAGGCCCGGCAGGTTCCACGCCTTCGAGGCCGAGGTGGCGGTCACCGCGTGCCCGGCCGTGGCCGGCGAGATCGAGGCGTACGGGACGTGCCGGTGGCCGGGGAAGACCAGCGGCGCGTGGATCTCGTCGGCGAAGACCCGGCCGCCGTAGCGCTCGACGACCTCGGCGATCGCGATCATCTCGGCCCGGGTGAGGACCCGGCCGACCGGGTTGTGCGGGTTGCACAGGATCATCAGGTGGCCGCCGGCCCGGAAGGCGGCGTCCAGCGCGTCCAGGTCGTAGCTCCACCGCCCGTCCCGCCCGGCCACCAGCGGGACCTGGATGATCTCCCGGCCCAGCTCCCGCGGCACGACCAGGAAGGGCATGTACGCGGGGGTCGGCACGATGATCGGCGATCCCGGTCGCGAGAAGTGCTCGATGGCCGCGACGAGCCCGGCGATCACGTCGGCGAGCGGGCGCACGTTGGCCGGCGGGATGTCCCAGCCGTACCGGGTGTGGCACCAGTCGGCGCACGCCTGCGACATCCGTTCGGCCAGCGGCCGGGGAAGGTAGCCGAACGTGGCTTCGTCCACCGCGGCGTGCAGGGCGCGGACGATCGCTGGCGCGGTGCCGAAGTCCATCTCCGCGATGAACGCGCCCACCTTGCCGGGGAAGTGCGACCACTTGACCCCGCCCGCCTCACGAAGGGTTTCGATCGAGATATCGTCGAAACGGACCGTCATGCCGGCCGAGGCTAGTCAGCGGTGGCGGGTCGGCGCAGGTGCGAGGCGCGGTGGCGGTCAGCGCAGGTACGAGGCGCCGTTGAGGTCGAGCACGGCGCCACTGGCCCACTCGGCCTCGGCCGAGGCGAGCCAGAGCACCGCCGCGGCGACCTCCTCGGGCCGGCCCACCCGGCCGAACGGGCTCTGCGCCCGGATCTCGTCGCCGCGCGGCGGCTTGAGGTGTTCGTTGGTCATGTCCGTCTCCACAAAGCCGGGCGCCACCGTGGCGACCGCGATGCCGTGTGGTGCCAGCGCGATCGCCAGCGACTGGCCGAGCGCGTTCAGGCCAGCCTTGCTCGCCCCGTAGGCGGGTGAATCCGGCTCGCCGCGGAACGCGCCCCGGGACGACACGTTGATGATTCGCCCGCCGCCGCGCCGGGTCATGTGCCGGACCGCGCACCAGGCCGCGTTCGCCGCCCCGACCAGGTTCGTGTCCAGCGTCAGCCGCCACTGCCGCTGCCACGTCTCGTACGACGTCTCCAGGACCGGGTGCGAGGTGAAGACGCCGGCGTTGTTGACCAGAATGTCGAGCCCGCCAAGGCCCTCCGCGGCCGTGTCGACCATCCGCTGGACGGCCGCCGGGTCGGTCAGGTCGGCCTGCACGGTCAGGTGGCCGTTGCCGGGCAGGGAATCGCGCAGCTGCTCGGCCAGCTCGGCGGAGTTGCGGTGGTGGATCGCCACCCGGTCGCCGTTGTTCGCGAACGCGGTCGCCACGGCCCGGCCGATCCCGCGCGAGGCGCCGGTCACCAGTACTGCTCTCATCTGGTCAGGTTCACCCGGATCGTGTGCAGGGACCGGAGGAGCTGGGCCTGCTCCTCGGGGCTCAGGCCGCGGAGGGCCTTTTCGCTCAGCCGCTTCATCTCCTCGGCGATCACGCCTTCCAGCTCGCGGCCGCGGTCGGTGAGGACCAGCCGGACCAGCCGGGCATCGGTCGGGTGGGGCGAGCGGCGCAGCAGACCGGCCGCCTCCATCCGGGTAGCGGCGCGGGTGACGGTCGGGGTGGCCAGCTCCAGCCGGCGGGCGATCTCGCCCGGAGTCAGCCCGTCGGTCTCCCACAGGCAGCGCAGGATGAACTGCTGCCCCGACCGCACGCCATGCCGGTTGTAGGCGGCTTCGGCGGCCACCGCCAGGGCGCGCTTCGCGCCCCAGAACGCAGCCTGGAACTCGTCCTGGCCCGGCTTCGCCTCGGCGTCGCCCACCCGCCCTCCTCTCGGCTGCTGCCGGCAATGTATCGGAGATTGGTTTGACACCGGTTCGTTAGCCGACTAACGTCCTTCCTTGCCTAGCTAACGATACTCTGGAGGCGGTCATGACGACGACGCTGATCACCGGGGTCACCGGTGCGGTCGGCAGCCGGTACGCCCGGCGGCTGCTGGCGGACCCGGACCGTGCGGTGCGGGTGCTGGTCCGGGCCGAGGAGCAGGTGCCGCCGTGGTGGGACCTGGGCGCCAAGGTCATCACGGGCGACCTGCGCGACCTGGACGCGGTCAAGCGGGCGGTCGCCGGCGTGGACGCGGTGGTCCACCTCGCCGCCGCGTTCCGCGGCGGTGTGTCGGACGAGGAGGCGATGGCGGTCAACCACGCCGCATCGGTCACCCTGGCCCGCGCCGCGCTCGCCGCCGGTGCGGCGCGGTTCGTCTTCGCCAGCACCACGCTGGTGTACGGGCCGGGGCGCGGCCGCCCGGCGCGCGAGGACGACGAGCCGATGCCCGGCCACGCGTACCCGGCCAGCAAGGTCGCGGCCGAGCGCGACCTGCTGCGGCTGCATCGCGACGAGGGCCTGCCGCTGCGCATCGTCCGGCTGGCCTTCGTCTACGGCGAGGGCGACCCGCATCTGGACTGGGTGCGCGGACCGGCCCGCTCGTGGCCGGCGCACCAGCGGCTGCAGGTGGTGCACCACGCGGACGTGGCGCAGGCGCTGACCCGGGCGCTGGACACCGACGGCGTGGACGGCCGGATCTACAACGTGGCGGACGACGCTCCGATCACCGCCTGGGACGTGCTGGCCCTCGGCGGCGAAGCGCCGGACGCCGCGGCAGCCGATCGCGCGCTGGACGATCCGTGGCAGGGCATCGCGGACACCACGCGGATCCGAGAAGAGCTCGGCTACCGGCCGACCTATCGAACTGTCTACGCCGCCCGGGACGCCGGGGCGATGTGAGCCGGCCCGCCCGGCACGCCTACCATGAAGCGCCGTGACCGAAAAATCCCCAGCCGCGTCCCGCTCGGAAGGCTGCCTGTTCTGCGGCATCGTGGCCGGCGACATCCCGGCGACCGTGGTGCGCGAGAGTGAGTCAACGCTCGCTTTCCGGGACATCAACCCGAAGGCGCCCCAGCACATCCTGGTGATCCCCAAGGCGCACTACGCCGACGTGGCCGCGCTCGCCGGCACCGATCCGGTGCTCGCCGGCGAGCTGCTGGCCGCGGTCGCCGAGGTCGCCGCCGGCGCCGGGCTCGCCGATGGGGGGTACCGGGTCATCTTCAACACCGGGCCGAACGCCGGCCAGGAGGTGGCCCACGTGCACGCGCACGTGCTGGGCGGCGCCCCGCTCGGGCCGATGGTCTGCCGGTGATGGACGCCCGCCCGAAGCTGGAGCGCCTGGTCCGGCGCCGGCAGGCGCAGTCGCGCATCCCGGCGCTCTCGGTGGCGCTGCACCGCGCCGACCGTCCGCTGTGGACATTCACGGTGGGGGTCTCGGGACGGGACACCCCGCTGGACGCCGGCACCCGATTCGCGGTCGGCTCGGTCACCAAGACATTCACCGCCGTCCTGGTGCTGCGCGCCCGCGACGACGGGCTGCTGGACCTGGACGATCCGATCGGCAAGCACCTCGACGTTCCGGCGCACGAGCAGCTGACGATCCGGCGGCTGCTGTCGCACACCGCCGGCCTGCAGCGCGAGCCGCACGGCGACGTCTGGGACACCCTGGACGCCCCCGACCTGTCCGGGCTGCTCGCCGGATTGGCGCGAGCCGAGCGGGTGCTGCCGCCGGCCCGCCGCTTCCACTACTCCAACCTGGGCTTCGCCCTGCTCGGCCACCTGGCCGCCAAGGCGTACCGGACCAGCTGGGCGGAGGCGCTGGCGGAGAAGATCCTCAACCCGCTCGGGCTGGCCGCCACCACGGTCGGGCCCAGCGACCCGGCCGCGGTCGGGTACCTGGTCGACGCGTACTCCGACCATGCCCGGCCGGAGCCGGTGATGGACCTGCGCGGGGTGGCCCCGGCCGCGGCGCTGTGGAGCACCGCGACGGACATGGCCCGGTGGGCGGCGTTTCTGGTGGACCCCGCCGCGGTGGACCCGGACGGCGCGGTGCTGGGCCCGGACACGATCGAGGAGATGTGCTGGCCGCTGACCATGACCGACGGGACGCTCTGGGCGGCCGGCGTCGGTCTCGGCCCGTGGCTCATCCCCCAGGGCGATCCGGCCGACCGGGTGTTCCACGTCGGGCACGGCGGCGCGATGCCCGGCTTCCTCGCCGCCGTGTACGGCCGCCGCGGCGGTGACGGCACACCGGGTGCGATGGGCTGTGCGGTGCTGGCCTCGTCGGGGACCGCCGACGGGGTGGACGCACTGGCGCACGAGCTGCTGAACACCGCGGTCGAGCAGGATCCGGCCGACATCGTGCCGTGGACGCCGGGCGAGCCACCGCCGGAGGAGTACCGCTCGGTGCTCGGGCACTGGTGGGGCGAGGGCTTCGAGTACGTGTTCAGCTGGCGGGAGGGAGCCCTACGGGCGAGTCGGGTCGGCGATCCGCCGGGACGGCCGCCTGCCGTGTTCGCCCCAATGCCGGACAATCCGGATGTTTTGCGCGGGATTTCCGGGCGGGAGGTCGGCGAGCTGCTGCGGCTGACCCGCGGCCCGGACGGCACCGTGGTCCGGATGCACTGGGCGACCTACCGGTTCACTCGCCGCCAGGAGACCTTCGACGGCGCGTCCCCCAGCACGTGAGCCGCGGCAGCCCGAGTTCGGGTGGTTTGCGAAGGCAGTGGGAGCCGCCACGGGATGGCCGGAGCCGATACCATGGATGGAAGCCATCCACGCCGAGACTTGAGAGCAGGTGCACAGGCCGCGCGGCCGACTCATGACGGATAGTCCAGCAGACAGCGGGCAGACCCGGGTCCAGACCAAGATCACGGTGGTCAACCCGCAGATCATGGTGAGCCTGCTCGGCGCAGGCGACGAGCTGCTGAAACTGATCGAGCGCTCGGTCACCAGCGACATCCTGGTCCGCGGCAACGAGATCACCATCACCGGCGCGCCGGCCGACAATGCCCTCGCCGAGCGCGTCTTCACCGAGCTGATCGAGCTGATCGAGAAGGGCGAGACACTGACCACAGACGCCGTCCGGCGCACCGTCGGCATGCTCTCCGAGGGCACCTCGGAGCGCCCGGCCGAGGTGCTCACGCTCAACATCCTGTCCCGCCGCGGACGCACCATCCGGCCCAAGACCCTGGGCCAGAAGCGCTACGTCGACGCGATCGACAACCACACCATCGTGTTCGGCATCGGCCCTGCCGGCACCGGCAAGACCTACCTGGCCATGGCGAAGGCGGTCCAGGCGCTGCAGGCCAAGCAGGTCAGCCGGATCATCCTCACCCGCCCGGCGGTCGAGGCGGGAGAGCGGCTGGGCTTCCTGCCCGGCACCCTGTACGAGAAGATCGACCCCTACCTGCGCCCGCTCTACGACGCGCTGCACGACATGATCGACCCGGACTCGATCCCGCGGCTGATGCAGAACGGGACGATCGAGGTGGCGCCGCTGGCGTTCATGCGCGGGCGCACGATCAACGACTCCTTCATCATCCTGGACGAGGCGCAGAACACCACGCCCGAGCAGATGAAGATGTTCCTCACCCGACTCGGCTTCGGCTCGAAGATCGTGGTGACCGGCGACATCACCCAGATCGACCTGCCCGGAGGGACGAAGAGCGGCCTGCGCGTGGTGCGGGAGATCCTGGACGGCGTGCAGGACGTCCACTTCGCCCAGCTGAGCAGCTCGGACGTGGTGCGCCACCGGCTGGTCAGCGACATCGTCGACGCGTACGCCCGCTGGGATGCCAGCCAGGAGCAGTCGGCCCAGCCGGTCCACGCGGTCCCCGGGCGGGCCGCGCACGGGCGCGCGGGCCGGCGCAGGTAGCGACGGGACAGCCGGCCATGTCCATCGAGATCGCCAACGAGTCGGGCGTCGAGGTCGACACCGACTCCGTGCTCGGCGTCGCCCGGTACGCCTTGGACCAGATGGGCGTCAACCCGCTCGCCGAGCTGTCCATCCTGCTCGTCGACGTGGACTACATGACCGAGCTGAACCACCGCTGGATGGGCGGGGACGGGCCGACCGACGTGCTCGCCTTCCCGATGGACGAGGGCAGCGTCGACCACGGCCCGGGCGAGGCCGGCGGCGAGCCGGCGCTGCTCGGCGACATCGTGCTCTGCCCCGAGGTGGCCGCCAAGCAGGCCGCCAGCGCCGGGCACGGGACCGAGGACGAGCTGCACCTGCTGACCGTGCACGGGGCGCTGCACCTGCTCGGCTACGACCACGCCGAGCCGGAGGACGAGCGGGAGATGTTCGGGCTGCAGGCCCGGCTGCTGTCCAGCTGGCAGGCGACCCGGCGTAGCTCGGGCGCATCGCCGGGGCGGGTGGGGGAGTCACCG